>JAJZEQ010000045.1 GCA_021851345.1 Pseudomonadota bacterium | reverse complement strand
GTTTTCTATCTCGGCCACCTTGTACCGGTCTATGGCTTTTTTGTAGCCGGCAAAATAGAGCACCTTCGATCCGGCCGCGCGCAATGCCTGGCCGATCGAGAACAGCACGGCATTGCCCAGTCCGCCACCGACCAGCATCACGGTTTCATCGCCGGGGATCTCGGTGGGCGTGCCGGTCGGCCCCATCAACACCACGGGTTCGCCGGGTTTGAGCATCGCGCACAAATCGGCCGAGCCGCCCATTTCCAGCACGATCGTGGAAATGAGTCCCTGTTGCGGGTCGACCCAGGCACCTGTCAGCGCGAGACCTTCCATCGCCAGGCGGGTGTCGTCTATGGTGAGGGCGTGGGTCTCGTAATTTTGCAGCCGGTAGAATTGCCCCGGGCGAAAATTCCGCGCGGCCAGGGGCGCTCTGATGATCACTTCGACTATGTTCGGCGTCAATCGGATGACCTTGTGGACGGTGGCACGCAAAGCCTGGTTGATCTCTGCCAGAAATTCTCCATCGGTCAAATGTGACGCCGGACGCATCCGCTCCAGCACCGCGCTGACCGACGGGTAACCCTGCTTTGCCCCGCCCATGGCCTTGACCACATTGCCGAAGAAAGACGGATGCAAGTCGCCGAAGAAACTGATGAAACGGCCGTCGGTATGCCTGGACAACAGAACCTGCGCAACTTTCGGCTTGGATGTTGCGGGCTCGGGGTGCACCGGGTCGCCATTTTCATCGCAAGCCTGGAAATAGCGGCCGTCCAGTTTGAAATGTTCCGGGTCTTCGCGTGACAGCACGGTGTTTGGTTGCGTGCCGGCAGCGATTAAAATGGTGCGTGCCGCAACTTCTGTTTCTGCACCCGCGCTCCAAATGCCGTCCTCACTGCGCAGTTGGGTCGACATCCTGATCGCACACACGGCAGCGAATTCATCGACCTCGATACGGGCCGGATTCAGTCCCTCGGCAAAATGGATCCCTTCCTCGAGCGCTTTTTCAACTTCCTCGTGGTTCAGCGTATAGGACGGGCTGTCGATCAAACGTTTGCGGTAAGCAATCGTGACGCCTCCCCAACTTTGCAGCATCTCAATTATGTGCGGCTCATGGCCGGTGGCAGCGGCGCTGCTGCGTTCTGCCTCCAGGGCTAGGGCGTGTTTCAGGAACTCGTCGGCGATCTGCTGTTCCTCGGGTGTCCATGCCTGGCGCACCGCAGATTCGCCTTTCTCGGCAACCAGTATCCTGTAGCGGTGCAGGAATTTCTCAACCTGCACCGGGTAATAGGCCAGGGACTCCGTGGCCGTGTCTATCGCGGTGAGGCCGCCGCCGATCACGACGACCGGCAAGCGTATTTGCAAATTTGCGATGGAGTCGGCTTTGGCCGCCCCGGTCAATTGCAGCGCCATCAGGAAATCGGAAGCGGTGCGCACTCCGCGCGCCAGGCCGTTGGGAATATCCAGCACGGTCGGACGGCCCGCGCCGTTGGCCAAGGCGATATGATCGAAACCGGATGTGAATGCCGTGTCCACGGTCAGGGTGCCGCCGAAGCGCACGCCGCCGAACATTGCAAACTGGCTGCGCCGTTCAAGCAACAGGCGTATCAGTTTGAGAAAATTCTTGTCCCAGCGCACCGTGATGCCGTATTCGGCTACGCCGCCGAAACCGGCCAGCACGCGTTCATCCAGCGCTTCATACAGTTCACCGATGTCCCGGACCGGGGAAAATTCCACACGCTCGCCGTTGGCCGCAACACCGCCCAACTGCGGCGGCAGCGGCTCGATTTTCAAACCGTCGATACCGACCACGGTATGCCCGTCATTGATCAAATGATGGGCCAGCGTAAAGCCCGCCGGACCCATGCCGGCGACCAGCACCCGGCGTCCGCTGGGTGCTTTTGGATAAGGCCGCGTCAGATGCAGCGGATTCCACCGCGTAAGCAGGCTGTATATCTCGAAGCCCCACGGCAGTTCGAGCACATCCTTGAGCGTGCGCGTCTCCGCCTGCGGGATGTCTACCGGCTGTTGTTTCTGGTAGATGCACGACTTCATGCAGTCGTTGCAGATACGGTGACCGGTCGCCGCCACCATAGGGTTGTCGACAACAATCATGGCCAAGGCTCCAAGCGCGTGTCCCTGGGTTTTGACCTTGTGGAACTCGGATATTTTTTCTTCGAGCGGGCATCCGGCCAGTTTTACACCGAAGCTGTTTTTCCTGAACGGCGCAACTTCACCAGCGGCGGGCGGTTTTTCCTTGAGGCCCTTGGAGCAGGAGTCCTTGGCCTGTTCGTGGCACCAGATGCAGTAATTGGCCTGATCCAGCGCGCCGCTCAGGTCGGTTCCCGCGTCGGTCAGCGCAAATCCCTTCCGTCGGCGCAGCGCGTGGCCGCCGAGACGGTAGGCGGTGATGCCATCCAGGTTTATTTTGGCCAACGGAACCAGGTGTGCAAAATCGAGCTTCGCCGGCGCCTTGAACAGGATGCCGCTGCGATGCCGTGACCGGCCGGCTTCGGTGTGTGTTGCCCACGCCGCATAGCGCACAGCGAGTTGCAATTCGCCGGCGTGGGCTGATTCATCCATCATCCAGTGGGAAACTTCCTCGGCAAATGCGAGTTCGCTGAAAGGCGCCCCGATATATGCCGTCAACTGCGCCTCGAGTGCCGGGCCGTCCAGCTTGGCGGCCTCTTCAGGTTTCACCTTGATCATCGCGCGGCGCTGCACGAACAGGCGCTTGCAATTGTATAGCGGGGCCAGCAGATGATGACGCGCTGCCAGGGCCTGCACTTGCGTTTCGATGCCGAACAATCTGGCCAGGAAATCCTCGAGATGGGGCGCCAGCGCAATCAAAAGAGCAGATTGCTCTTTGTCGTGAAGCGGATTTTCCGGTGTCCGCGCCGTTTGAAGTTGCGCGCGCAACACTGCATCGCCTTCGCCCAGAAAATCGAGGAAAGCCGCGTCGAGGCGGATGAGTCCGTCCCGGTCATACAGATCTTTGAATGAAAATCCAAAGCCCATAACCGGGACCTGACGATGGACAGCATTATCAGTTTGCATTATTCCAGAAATAACAGAGTTACCGGCTTGTTGCTTCCCGTCGTTATTCATCGGCATTTTATCAAAGCACCATTCAGCGCAGCATCTCGAGCGGAATTATACCGGCCCGTAAATCAAACAAGGGCACTCAAGCAGTGTGGCCCGCGATTAATACTCTCCAAGGCAGGGGTCAGCCCGGCTTCCCCAGGTCTAACCCGTGAAAACTGGAAGTATTCCCGCCAGTTTTCTTCGATTCATACATGGCACGGTCGGCGTTCTGCATCAATTCGTCGGCGTTCATGCCGTCGCGCGGATAGATACTGATCCCGATGCTGGCATGAACCAGCAATTCATGTCCGTCTATCTTTAGTACACGCTGGAAAAGGAAGTATAGCTTCTGAACGACAGCCGTGACATGCTGCGGATTATCAATCATGTCTATCAGAACAACGAATTCGTCGCCGCCCAGGCGCGCTACGGTGTCCATCTCCCGCACGGTGGATTTGAGCAGGATGGCAACGTTTATCAACACCTTGTCGCCGACTGCATGACCGAATGTATCATTGATTTCCTTGAAGCGATCGAGGTCGACAAACATGACCGCAAGGTGCTTGTCGTTGCGTCGCGCGCCGGCAATGGCGTGTTCCAGCCTGTCGAAGAACATCCTGCGGTTGGGCAGTTTGGTCAACGAGTCGTGCTGGGCAAGATGGTCTAGTGCCTTGCGGCTCTCGTTTATTTCGGACAGATGCGCCATGATCTGCGTCTGCATGTCATGAAAACTGCGCGAGAGCAGGCCGAGTTCATCATTGCGCGCAAGCGGCAATGTGCTGATAGCGTGATCCCTGGAGAAGTGGTTGATGGCGCTGACCATCGCATTCAACGGACCGGTGACTATCCTGGAAACCAGTGCGGACAGAATCAGGGCGAGTGCGCTGAATGCCAGAATGATCTGGATCGCGTTCCATCTCAGCTTGGCGGTCTCGCGCGTGATGTCATTCAGCGGCTGGGACAAACCGAGAATCACGAAGCGCTTGTCTATGGTGTCGCCAAACGGCAGGCGGACGAAGGCTGCCACATGACCGTTTTTTGCTTTCTGGTCCGCCTCGACATTCATCACGACATTCATGGCCTTGCCCTGAACCAGGGCGGAGACCGGTTCAAATGAGTCCTGGATGAGCATGTGCTTGCCGCGATCGAAGCCGAAGGTTTGGGTTGCGTCCGGGTGGATCAGGAAGTCACCCTTCTGGTTGCTGAGATACAGCTGATATGTGCTTGGCAGGTTCCCCTGCAAAAGCCGGGAAAGTCCGTTCAGGTCGACATTGATGACGATCAGCCCGAGTCGCTTGCCGGTTGCGGAGATCACCGGGGTGGAGAGCGTCACGGTAGGTTTGTTCTGGCCGGAGTGCGCGCCCTTTTCATGGTTGATGGTGATATCCGATAAATAGATGTCCCCCCGCGCCAGCCGCAGCGTGCCGGCAACATAGGGATAATGTTCTTTTGCCTGCAGGTCGCCATCCATTACCCGGGTTAATTTCTTGCCATTGCGATCGACCCGGACCAGCTCCATGCCGTGCTGACTGGTGCTGATCAGGCGAATCTGAAAATACTCCGGATGGGCTGACAACATGGCAGTGAAGGTGTCGGCCAGAATCTTTTTGTCGCGTTCCGCGACCGACTGGTTAGGCGAAACAAAAACATTGCTGGTCAGCGGCATTGCCGCGAGCAGCTGCGAATCTTCGGCAATCACGTCGATGATGATCTTCATGTTCCGGCCCACCACCTGGGTGGCAGTCAGCAAGTCCCGTTTTGCCGCATTGGTCAGCATGTCGCGGCTGGACGTGTAGAAGTAGTACCCGGTAAGGCTGGTGGCGATGATGCCAAAGGCGGCCAACAGGATGCCAAGTTTGAACCCGATATTGAATTTAATCTGGCCGGAAAATTTCATGGCGCAAGAAAATTATCAGGCGGTTTGCCAGTGACATTGGCTGCCGGAGAGCAGTTGTTCCGGTTTCCCGCCGGGCGGCGAATTTCCACACCTTGAAGGATAGTCCGGCGGGATAACGCATGCAGGGTTTTCGTGGGGCGGGCGCGCAGCCTTGCTTGAAATGATACCGGCAGTGCGGCTGACAGTCGGCAGGCAAGGCGGGACATAGGCGTAAATTGGGTTTAAGCAGTCTCCATTGTACATCTGGCGGCGATTTAACAACCTTCTATCCTTCTATAAAGTCCGGCGGATTTTATGTGGTCAAGCATAGCCTGATGCGCCGGTTTCTTCAGGCCGCTGTTTCGGGGTAGAATCATCGCCGACTTGCCTCCATGCCAAATGATAACTTTAAACGGGTGGCCGGAAACGATGTTTTGGGGCCGGCCCGGATTAATGCCGGGCTGACGGCGCCTCTCGATTTTATGAGGGCCTATGCATGTACCGATATGGTTTGATAATACCGGCCATTTTTCTGGTTGTCCTGGCGGGGTGCGTGGCGCGGCAGAAAGCCGATTCGGCCGGTTCGAAACCGCACTCTGCCGCTGCAAAATTGAAAGCGGACACAAGGAAAGTAACGTCTGAGGATGGATTGGTCAAAGGGGAAATCATTGGCATTCCCGCCCCTGAAAGCAAGTTCTCCAGACTGAAAATTGGCATGAAGCTGGAGCAGGTTGAGCGCCTGATTGGGAAACCGGACGATACAAACAGCCGTATCACAGGCAGGCACTACCAGCCGTTCTACTTCGGTGGAGATACCCAACGCACTGAGGCGTTTTATAAGAATGAAGGGCAACTGACCTTTTCCAATATTCAGCACGACAGTGCCGTGGATACGCTGATACGAATCACGGTCAATCCCAAAGCCACCGGAAACCGTTTTTCGATGGATATAAAACCCAAGGCATCCGGGGCAGATTGACATCCGGCACGAAAAATAACTACATTCTCCTCTTGTGAGCTGAATGCCACCCCAAAAATAATCGCAATCCACTTAAAGCAACCCGGGAGCCTTATGTCCAACATCGAATCTGTATTGAATGAAATTCGCGTTTTCAACCCGTCCCCTGAATTTGTCAGGCAGGCCAACGTGTCCGGAATGGCGGGCTATGAAGTATTACGCAAGGCTGCGGAACAGGATTATCCGGGCTTCTGGGCAAAACTGGCGCGTGAAACATTGCTCTGGAAAAAGCCTTTCACCCGGTCTCTCGATGAGAGCAATGCGCCATTCTTCAAGTGGTTCGAGGACGGCGAGCTGAATGTTTCCTATAACTGTCTCGACAAACATCTGGCAACCCAGCCGGAAAAGATCGCCATTATTTTTGAGGCGGATGATGGCAAAGTAAGCAAAGTCAGTTACCGGGAATTGCATGGGCGGGTCAGCCAGTTCGCCAACGGCCTGAAGTCGCGCGGCATCAAAAAAGGCGACCGGGTCATCATTTACCTGCCGATGAGCGTCGAGGCGGTGGTGGCGATGCAAGCCTGTGCCCGTATAGGCGCGATCCATTCGGTGGTGTTCGGCGGATTTTCCGCCAAAAGCCTGCACGAGCGCATCATCGATGCTCAGGCCTGCACGGTCATCACAGCCGACGCGCAAATGCGCGGCGGCAAACTGATGCCGTTGAAATCCATCGTCGATGACACGCTCGCTCTGGGTGGTTGTGAAAGCGTGCACAGTGTCATCGTGTATCGCCGCGCCGGCTGTGATGTAAACTGGAACAATGCGCTGGACATCTGGTACCACGACCTGTTCAACTCGCAGCCCACTCATTGCGAACCGGAGTGGGTGAGCGCGGAACATCCGCTGTTCATCCTCTATACCTCGGGTTCCACCGGCAAACCCAAGGGTGTGCAGCATTCGAGCGGGGGCTATCTGCTCGGTACGATGCTGACGATGCAGTGGGTGTTTGACTACAAGCCTTCCGACGTCTTCTGGTGTACCGCCGATGTGGGTTGGGTTACCGGCCACAGCTATGTCGCATACGGCCCGCTGGCGGTTGGCGCAACTCAAGTGATGTACGAGGGAATACCGACTTATCCGGATGCCGGACGGTTCTGGAAGATGATTCAGGATCACAAGGTCACCACTTTCTACACCGCACCAACCGCGATACGCTCGCTGATCAAACTTGGCAGTGATCTGCCCGGGCAATATGATCTTTCCTCGTTGCGCCTGCTGGGCACGGTGGGTGAACCGATCAACCCGGAAGCCTGGATGTGGTACTACAACACCGTCGGCCAGGCGCGCTGCCCCATCGTGGATACCTGGTGGCAGACCGAAACCGGTTGTCACATGATCGCGCCTTTGCCCGGGGCGGTACCCACCAAACCCGGTTCCTGCACCTTGCCCATCCCGGGTATCCAGGTCGCAGTGGTTGACGAAACGGGCGAAGAAGTCGGCAAAAAACATGGCGGCTCGCTTGTCATCACAAAACCCTTTCCTTCGCAGATACGCACCATCTGGGGAGACCCGGATCGCTTCAGGAAAAACTACTTCCCCGAAGAAATGCGCGGTTACTACCTTGCCGGGGATTCAGCCCATCGTGACGAGGATGGCTACATCTGGATCATGGGACGCAACGACGATGTGCTGAAAGTATCCGGACACCGTTTGGGCACGATGGAGATCGAATCGGCACTGGTTGCCAATCCGCTGGTCGCCGAGGCTGCCGTGGTGGGACGTCCGCACGAAATAAAAGGCGAGTCCATCGTTGCTTTCGTGGTGCTGAGAGGCTCGCGTCCCGCAGACCCGGCCAAAGCAAGGCAGATCGTTGAGTCCCTGCGTGACTGGGTCAGCAAGGAGATAGGCCCCATCGCCAAACCCGAAGAGATCCGTTTCGGCGACAACCTGCCCAAGACACGTTCCGGAAAGATCATGCGGCGCTTGCTGCGCACCCTTGCCAATGGCGAGGAAATTACGCAGGACGTCTCGACGCTGGAAAACCCCACCATTCTTGAGCAATTAAAAGAAGCGATACTCTGAGCAGGCGTGGTTTCGGAGCAGGCTGACATGGTGCGCAGCGCCATGTTAAGCGCAGCGGCCGTAACCAAAATCCCGCCATGCTGGAGCAATTATTGAGGTTTTCATATTTGATGACAGTGACGCATCTTTCGGAATGCGGTAAGGAAAAATGAAAAAACCGGTACGCCGTTTTGGTGAATTCAGCGAATCGGGAATGCCTCGTCATTGCGAGGAGGCGAAGCCGACGTGGCAATCCAAATGGTTTAAGCAAAATGCATTTTTAGTCTTGCTGGATTGCTTCACTTCATTCGCAATGACGGCAAGGGTGTCATGAATTATGGAAGTATCAATAAAAGAAGCAATACTCTGAACAGACGTGTTCCGGAGCAGTACGACAGGGCGCGCATGCGCCATGTTAAGCGCAGCGGCCGTAACCAAGGCCCGGCTATATTGGGACAGCGAAAATTCCCATTAAACAAAAGTATGGTTTTTCGGAAAATACAATATCCCTTGCACCTTAAGGGATGGCAAGGGAGTTGTCCTTTCCCGACCTTCTGTCGCCCATCTTCCGCCATTGGTCAACTCCCTGCTGTTTTCGATTGACCGGAGCACGGCTGTTAGACTACTATCCGGCAGGATTCACTTCAGGAAGGGTGCACGTGCCGTTGATTCGACTGATTATTTTCCCCCTGTTTGCAATTGCTGCGGCTGCTTTGCCGGTATTTGCCCATGCAGAGGAGATGCTTGCTCTCAATGGTCCCATGACCAGCGAAGTTGCGCCTGAATGGCTGCCAACGGCGCGTGATATCAGGATAGAGCTGATCCAGGAGTCCCCTGAGGCACTGAAATCCGATCTGGCTGCCCATGATTTATGGGCCCGCATACGCGCGGGTTTCGCGATGGGCGAGCTCGATTCGAAACTGGTCGCCAGGCAGGAAAAATGGTACGCCGGTCACCCCGATTACGTGGCGCGCATGACAGAACGCGCGCGTCTTTATCTGTATTACATCACAGAGGAAGTGGAACGGCGCGGGATGCCGAGCGAGATCGCCCTGTTGCCGATGATTGAAAGTGCTTTTAATCCGAGCGCCTATTCACACAGTCGCGCTTCCGGCATCTGGCAATTCATGCCATCCACCGGTAAAAAATTCGGCATGCAGCAAAACTGGTGGTATGACGGCCGCAGGGATATCATCAGCGCGACCAACGGCGCATTGGACTACCTGCAAAAACTGCATGACATGTTCGGTGACTGGCCGTTGGCTCTGGCTGCCTATAATTGCGGCGAGGGAGCGATTCAACGCGCCCAGGCGCGCAACCGCAAACGCGGTCTTCCGGTCGACTATGCCAGCTTGAAGCTGCTGAAAGAGACCCGGAATTACGTGCCTAAGTTAATGGCCATCAAGAACATCGTTGCCAACCCGGCCAACTTCGGACTCACGCTGCAGGAGATTCCCAATGAGCCCTATTTTGCGGCGGTTGCCACCACGAGTCACATAGATGTCAAGCTCGCTGCGCAACTGGCCGATATCTCTATCGAGGAGTTCGCTGCACTCAATCCCGCGCACAACCGGCCGGTTATCCTGCAGGACGGCAGGGATCTGATTTTGCTGCCAATAGACAAGATTCAAACCTTCCGTGCCAATCTTGAAAGC
>JAJZEQ010000056.1 GCA_021851345.1 Pseudomonadota bacterium | reverse complement strand
CGTCTGATGAGCAAGGAATTGACCGAAATGGTCGATGAAATGACCTTTGCCAGGGTAATTTCCGGCGTATTTGAGTATCCACTGCTGATTGTGCGCGTGTCGTTCTCATTAAGGAAATGGATGCCGCAACGAAACGCGGCCAAGACCTAGGCTTGAACGAAGACGAGATCGCTTTCTATGATGCTCTCGCTGCGAACGAAAGCGCAGTGAAGGCAATGGGAAATGATGAGCTAAAGGTCATCGCCGCCGAACTCGTAACCCAAGTTCGCAAGAGCGTGACCATCGACTGGGCCGTCCGCGAAAGTGCGCGTGCCAGAATCAAAGTGATGGTGAAGCGCATCCTCAAAAAACACGGCTATCCGCCAGACTTGCAGGCAGAAGCGACCAAGACGGTGTTGGCGCAGGCGGAGTTGCTGTCGGCCATGTGGGCGGTGGCATAAGCATTAATAGCCAACGAATGGCTACACGCCCCTCTTCTCAGGTACATGCTGAGGTTGAGTCATTTCGTTTCACCGTACAGGGGTGAGGTGTTGTAGCTCGAATCGAATCTGATTCAAGCTACGCTGATGCTTTTCTCGATCATCTCCGACACCCAAGCATTCAAACTTTTACCACGGGCTTCCGCCAGCATAGCGGCACGTGCATGAAGACCGGGAGCAAGTCGTAAACGAAATTGCCCTGAGTATGGTTTGTTCGGGGCACGTCCTAACTTTTCACAAGTTGCTAGATAATCGTCAACCGCCTCTTCAAATGCAGCGCGCAACTCCGCAACGCTTTCACCGTGGAAGCCGATCACATCACGAATACCAGCAACGTGACCAACGATGCAGCCATCGCTTTCGCTGTATTCAACCTTTGCCGCAAATCCTTTGTATTCCATCGTGTTCATGGTTTAACTCCTAAACTTTCAAGATAGTTACGGGCATCCCGCACTTGGTACTGTTTCGCTTCTTTGGCAGGGTGTGGTCTATGGAAGGTGGCGATAATCTCATCCTTCTCAAAGCGTACCCGCGAACCGTTACCCTCGATCACGCGACAACCAACGGATACCAGCAATGCCTCGATGCGTCGCCATTCAAGCGATGCTGATACCGGTTCGGCATATACGGCGGCAAGCGTTTTTCGATGTGCAGAATTCATGGTCGTTATGGTATCAAATAATGACACCGCGTCAAACAAAACTTGTGTTGTTGCAAAACCAGCGAATGTGTTTCACCCCAGCTTTTTAGCCAAATCTTCAGCCTTCAAATGAGTGTATCTTTTTAGCATCGCCAGAGTCTTATGCCCACTTACACTTGCCACTTCCATTGGGTTCAAACCTTTTTCAAATAGGCGTGAGACTGCTTCATGCCGCAAGTCGTGAAATTTAAGGTCTTCAATGCCCGCGCGCTTGCATGTTCTCATCCAAGTCTTATTGAAACTGTCAGCCGCAGCCCATCGCGAAAACACGCGTCCATGAATATGTCGAGGAAGTGATTGCAGCGTGCTGAAAGCAGTTGAAGATAGTGGGATCGCTCTATCGTCACCGTTTTTGGTATCTATTAGTTTCGCTGTACGCTTGATCAAGCTTACATTTTTCCATTGTAGCTTGAGTAATTCGCCGAGGCGTGCACCTGTTTCAAGTGCCAGTTGAACGATAGCGACCAGTTCAGTCGCCGCTTCGGATTCTTGGCAAGCCTTAATTAGCTTGTCCCCTTCGCCATCTTCTAACCGGCGATCTCGACCTTTTGGTTCAACTGGGCGCTTCACCATCAAACATGGATTGGCTGCGACCGGAATACCCCATTCCTTGCCTGCCAAATCAATCAGGCTGGAAAGCAGATTGATCTCCTTTTTGACGGTGGACTGACTGACCGACTTGAGTCTTGCATCGCGGTGCTTGGCTATCATCTCACTGGTGATACTGGAGAGCGCGTATTGACCTAGCGCGGAATCTAATTGGTTCAGGGCTGATGCGAAGTGTTTGCCACGTTTGTTGGGTAGTTCTTCTTCCCTGTAGCGTTCGATCAGGTCAGACAGCGTGGTGCGTTCTGATACTGACCTATCAAAGAACAGTCCGCGCTCAATGGCAATTTCCGTTTCCTTCGCCCAGCGTTCGGCATCACTTCTGAGCGTGAACGTTCGAGTTTGTGCTGGCTGTCCTTTTTTCCTAACCTGGACATGCCATTGCAGATCACCTTTTTTTCGGATGGTTGCCATGATATTTTTACTTCAACTGTGCCAAAATTGTGCCAATAATTATACAAAACCTCTAAAGACATTGCAAATAATAGCTATGAAACCCGCCTTGTAAGCGGTAGGTCGTCAGTTCGAATCCGACAAGCGGCACCAATTTAAACCCGTTAACCGAAAAGTTAGCGGGTTTTTTATTTCCCGACGACCGTAGCCAAATCGTAACCAATCATCACCGAACCCTCGGCTAAAACGCCGGAGATTACATGCTGAGGTGGAAATTATTGGATCATGTTCCCGCCCCTAATCTGGGAGTCTTGAACACTGTTAACATTCGTCAGTTCTTCTTGTTTTTTTGGCGGTTTCAGCTTCTCGGCCATCCCGTTCCCGCAGCAACCAATACACTAGACCCATAGCTACACTAGCACCAGCTAGAGCGGCAATTTTGGCTGAGCCAATGTCTGGATCGAGAATGACGAGTTTGCGCGAAAGAGCAATGATGGCAATCAGTACCACTGCTTTCACCTGTACGATACTGTCGCGACGTAGTGCCACCTTGAGGATGGAATGCTTAAATTCCAGCGCGATGAGCAGAGTCATGATCATGCCGAACACAGTCTGGAACACCCGGTGATCCAGAGGATTGAAGGCATCCAGAAAAAGCAGGGTAAAGACGGTGCGGATGAGTTGAAGCAGGGAAATAACCACAATCACTGCGATCACTGCGGCGAGGATTAGAGCAATACTCTGTTCAAAACGCTCGTAAAAGGACATAACCAGCCATTCGTCCAAGAGTTTTTTAAAGGATTGATTTTTCTGGCCGATATTCATGATGATTTGCCGATCGCTTAGTTATACCTGCACCCAACACGCATTTTTCTGCACCCTCACAACACCCGCCCGCAGCGCAGGCCCGTAGCTTCTGTCATTTAGATAGTGCGATAAGTTCTAACCTTGTCTCGAAATAAAAATGGCATCTTAAAACTGACCTAACTTAGAGGAGCTCGGCGGATCAACTGGCGCAGCATTCCGCCGAGCCTCCTAGCTGATCAGATTAAATCTGATAATTGCTTCTTGATCTTGTCGAACCAGCCAATGCCGCTCTTACCGTCAGCGGATTTTTTCTCAATCTTGTCAATCTGTTCATACATAGCTTTGTAATCCTTCTTTTTGCCATAGCCTGCGTATTACGATGAATTCCGCCACTCAAAACGATCGCAAACCCGCCACCAATAACGATCCAAAGTCGGCCACCGATTCCAATCGCAAAACCGCCACTCATTTTAATCGCTCACATTAAGCACGCCGACAGCAGCGGAGAGTCCTTCGGAAGAACAGATGTTATTTTGTAGGCCAGACGACATCGTTATCGACCGCATAGAATTTGCAGTCTTTGTGTGTCTTTTGGCATGATGCCATCGCGGCCAATAGCGGATCTTCTCCCTTTGCCGAGGCTGACCAGGCACCATCGGGTGCAATCACGAACGCCTTCGGTTTCGGGAACGCCAAGTATTTCTGATAGCCCTGACGACCTGTTTCGTTTAAATAAGGCACAGCGGCGGTATTATTGATCAAAGCGAAATTCGTATGTTCCGGGGCCGATGTTTGGCCGGCTTACAACCCCTATGAGCAAGCTAGACGAGTACCCGTCGCTACCGACATGCCAGCACCATTGATTACTGTATCCGCCATGCTATGCAGACGTAGCAGCTTCTCCCGAAGTCCATCCCGGTTTGCGGCGGGGCTCGTCCAGCAAACGGTTCAGGTCGTGGCTCGCTTCGCGATCACGGCCTAACCTTAGCCGTTAGAGCGTCTCATTCTGTTTTACATCCATAATCAGGCTGCTCGCTGATCACCCCGCAATATGCTGCAGATAATCCGGTTTCCGTTCCTGTCGCCCTGATTATTTCATCATCTCTGCATATCAAAGTGGTGCTTTTGCTTTCTATGGGAAGGGCAAGTGGTATTGGTATGACAGCAATCGGCATTACTCCCGCCCAAACTAAACCATATTTATAAACTAAAGTAGTTTCATTGCCATTGCGCGATATATGGTTGGGTTCCCCCCAGCGAGATTTAATTTCCGAACACTTTGTAGAATTGTTGAGACTCCCCGGACTGTAATCGCCAAGTGTAGATCCAACTTGTGGGTGATCAATTGTGGCCAAGCTCTTTGGATAGAGAACTCCAACTCCAACACAACTAGAAAGAAGCGGAATTAATGAAAACATCAACAGAACTCGCTTTGAGAAATACATCAAAATCCTCTGAATAAAGTAGCTCTAACGAGGCTGTAGAAAAAGCCAATTTTCGAGAAAAATTGTTCTGCCAAGGGATGGCAGACCCAAACTGCTGAAGACCTTCGCTGGCAAAGCCAGCGTAGCGCCGGAGTTTTGGATAGGCACCACGGGCCGTGTGCGCTCTTGCTGGTTGTTCCATGCTTCTCGCACAGTCACACCGCGTTTATGCCGAAATACGCTTTAGCTCCGGCCGCTTCGCTTAACCTTCGCTGCGCGAAGGTTAGCCTCCACTGAAACAGTGTGTGATCATTCATAATCCCCGCAGGAGACGCCGCGGTAGCCGGATCATTTTTCATTTAATCCTTCCAGTGCCGCATGTCCCAATACGCCACTGGCAGCAAGCAATTCCAGCCTGCCAGCTTCCCACCGCGCCAGGCTTTGTACCCACTGCTGTCTGGCGTCAGCTAGAGACGACTGAGCAGTAAGCAATTCGATCATGGTCCCAACGCCATGATCGTAACGATTCTGAACCGATTCCATTGCCACACGAGCGCTTTCCAGTAATGTTCTGGATGCATCAATGGAGTCGAGCGCCATAAGGGCATCACCGTAGGCGGAAACGACCTGCTTGAGTATCTGATGCTCAGTATCCTGCATTTTCGCTTGCGCAACATCTGCACGTGCATTTGCCTCATCAATTTTGTAATGCTGCATGAATCCATCAAAAATCGGTACATTCAACATCAAACCGATTGAAGTTACACTATTCTTGGTAGGTTGCAACCCTTGGTTCGGATAGCCATTCTGATCAAAATACGAAACAAAACTCAGGGTTGGCAATCCGTCAGAACGTGTACTACGCGCCTTTGATTGAGCCGCGGACCATTGTTCCTTAGCGGCATGAATCGCGGGTTGGTATTGTTCTGCCAGGCGTACCCAATCTGATAATGCTGCCACTGCCTCGGATCTGCCAGGCTCCAAAAGACCAGGCAACACAATATTTGTATCAGGTGCCAATCCTAAAGCATAAACCATTTCAGCCAGCGTCTTGTCCCGTTCACCGATATCGCGAGCGAGAGTCAGTTCAGCTTTTGCTGCAGCGGTCTTGGCCTGAGCTTGATCGCCACGATCTCCCGTCCCATGTTGCAATCTCCTGGTCGCGCTATCTTCAATCTGGCGCGCCAGATCTTCTGCTTTTATGCTTGCGCTGACCTTTGCCTGAGCGGCAATGGCATTAAAATAATCCGAGATGACTTCTCCAAGAAGCTTCTGCATTTCAGCATCATGATTGTCGATCGCAGCTTTCAGTGCATCCTCTGCCGCTTCCAGATTGGCTGATCGACCACCAAAATCAAACAATAACCAATTCAGGGATGCATAAGTCATATGACCATTCGTCGTATTATCCGCCGATGGAAAACCGGGATAAACCGTCCGGTTATTAAGCTCGCTGATCTGCGCAGAAATTGTTGGCAGATACGCAGATCGCGCTTGTCCAACCTGCGCAACCTGAACCTTGATCTGCGCCCAGGTATCGCGAAGCTGCGGATTGCTGCATAGTGCCAGATCAACCGCACTAACCAGCGACAATGGCTTGGTGATATTTAGCTGGGTGGGACATGGAGTTGAAACAGCATCGCCCGGTAATGCACGCATATCAGGCATACCCGCCGGTTGCGCCAATAACGGATCATTTATCAGACGATGCAAAATACCAGGTTGTCGTTCAACGGATGGAGGAATCATTTCCGCAGCCTTGGCGGAGCACAAGCCAGCACTGCATAGCATAACGAACAGGAGCAGGCAAACCGAAGCGCCAACCTTGGACTGACAATTACCGCTCATGCAAACTCTCGGTCGCGTGCCGCATCAAGGGAGAAAGGAAATATTCGATAACGCGCCGCCGCCCTGTTCGGATTTCCACCGTACCCGACATGCCGGGATCAAGCGAACGTTTCATGCCATCCACATTGAGTATGGGATGTAACAAAGTAACTCGTACAGCGTACTGCAAACCTTTTTTCTGATCCTCAACCGCATCACGCGCGACTACATTGACTTTGGCCGGAACGGTTCCATATTTAGTGTATTCAAAAGCATCAATTTTGACTTCGGCGCTTTGTCCAACATGGATAAATCCAACATCCTTGTCAGCAAGCATGGCTTCCATCGTCACCGAACTAGTTTGCGGCACAATTTGCATGAGCGTTTGCGCCGCCGGGACTGCAGCACCAACAGTATGAACCTGCAACTGTTGCACGGTGCCAGCAACTGGCGAACGCAACACAAGCTGATTGATCTCGGCCTGAACCTTCGCCGCATCAGCTTTTGCATCCGCAGCTTCTTTGGTTGCTTGTGTCAAGTCATCTTCGGCATTCTTGCAAGTTTCTGCAACCAAAGCAGCGAGTTGCATGCGAGCAGCATTCAGTTGACCTTGCAGATCAACCTCGGCCTGTTTTTTGGCCAACGCATCCGTTCGCGCCACATCATTGGTTTCTGCCAATATGGCATAGTCACCGGCAATGTGCTGAGCCATCGGCAGTGCCGCACCAAATCGCACGGCATCCGCATTCAATCGATCACGTTTGGCAACAAAATTCTCCCATTGGCCTTGCAGATGTGTGGCCGACTCATCCCATAATACGTGACTGACCTCCGCCACCCATGCCATTTTCGGCTGTTGCCGGGATCGCAGGGATGCAATCAATGCGCGGGATCGCATACCCTGGAGCGTAGCCATTTGCCAGTCTGCCAAATCTTTTTCCCGTTCATTCTCAAAGGCACGCGAATCCAGTTCGATCAGGGGTTGTCCGGCCTCAACCCGTTGTCCATCCGCTACAAGAATTGTCCTGACCGTAGCGACCTGGACAGCGGTGATGACCTTGGTTTGACCATCAGGAATGATCTTGCCCTGTGCGTCAACCGTAATATCGATATATCCGAAAATCGACCACAGCAGCAAAAGGGTCAACAAAAGAATAAGCAACTTCGCTACCCAGCGTGCCGTAGGAGAAACAGGCTTGTGCTGTAATGCCAAAGCAGAAGGCAAAAATTCTGCCTCATGGGCATGGAGCACAGATGGCGTTATTTCGTGCCTTTTATGCCACCAAAATCGGAACACATGGGCATAACGCCCAAATAATTCGAGCCAGGCTTCCAAACGATACTTGAAATTCATGTGGCGGCTCTGGATATCCCTTGTTGCAAGGCATACAAGTGCGCATAAATCCCCTGGGGGCGATTCCCAAGTTCATCATGGGTGCCGATTTCAGCAATTTGACCACGTTCCATTACCACGATCCGGTTCGCATCGCGTACCGCAGAAAGTCGATGTGCAATAATCAGAACCGTACGTCCGGCACAGATGCGTCGCATATTGGCGTGAATGATGCTTTCCGACTCATAATCCAGCGCGCTGGTCGCTTCATCAAAAATCAGGATGCGCGGATTGCCCATAAGCGCCCGCGCGATGGCAATGCGTTGCCGCTGCCCCCCAGACAACCCCGTGCCGTGTTCTCCAACCATGGTGTCATATCCTTCTGGCAATTCGCAAATAAATTCATGAGCACCGGCGAGACTGGCTGCCTCAATGATGGATTCAATGGGCAATGCCGGATTCCTCAACGCAATGTTATCCCGTACAGATCGGTTAAAAAGCATGTTCTCCTGCAACACCACGCCTATTTGCTGTCGTAAGGATATCGTATCGACAACAGAAATGTCCTGACCATCAACCAAAACCCGCCCGCGATCCGGGACATACAGACGTTGAACCAGGCGTGTCAACGTACTTTTGCCGGATCCTGAGCGTCCTACGATTCCGATGATTTCGCCTGGATGGATTTTGAGGGAAACAATGCGCAAAACGTCCACCGAATCGGGACGATAGCGAAACGAAACCTGGTCAAACTCTATTGAACCTTCCAGACGTGGTAAACGGGTTTTATTGCCCACCATTTCCGGATGAGTATTGAGAATATCGCCCACACGACTCATCGAGATACCAACCTGCTGGAAATCGTTCCACATTTGCGCCAAGCGTAAAACCGGACTGGATACCTGTCCGGCCAGCATATTGAATGCTACCAATTCTCCTACTGTCAGTTGATGAGCAATGACGGCCTTGGCACCAAACCAAAGAATGGCGGCCGTTACCAGTTTACTAATCAACTGCACACCATTGCTCGCAAACGTGACGACGTTCGTTACCGATAATCCGGCAGATACGTAACCGGCAAGCTGCTGGTCCCAGCGCTGCACCCATCCGGGTTCCACAGCCATGGCCTTGACTGTATCGATACCACTGATAGTCTCAACCAGAAAAGACTGATTTTCCGCTCCCCGATTGAATTTTTCTTCCAATCGCACACGAATTGCCGGAGTAAATACCACTGACAGCAGGATATACAGTGGAAATGATGCGACCACAATCAGGGTCAATTTGGCGCTATACCAGTACATGACTGCCAAAAAAACGATGGAAAACACCATATCCAGCACCAAGGTCATCGCATTCCCGGTCAGGAACGACCGAATATTCTCCAGTTCACGGATGCGAGCGACCGAATCCCCGACACGCCGCGCCTGAAAATAGGCCAGTGGCAGCCCAAGCAAATGCCTGAACAATCGCGCTCCCAACTCGACATCGAGTTTGCTGCTGGTATGCGCAAAGACCCATGTACGAATACTTGTAAGTACCACATCGAACAGATTGACCGCAACCAGCCCGATGACAATCACATCCAGCGTATCCATTGCCCCGTTCACCAAAACCTTGTCCATGATCACCTGAAAAAACAGGGGCGAGACGAGACCGATGATTTGTAATACCAGTGAAAGCAGCAGAATTTCCCCAAGCAGACCGCGATATTTGACGATAGCAGGGATGAACCAGGTAAAGTCAAACTTTAATAAAGTGCCTGCGAAACTGGCTTTGCTGGAAAACAACAGCAATTCACCTGTCCACCGGTTCAAAAATTCCGAAAGCGGCAACAATAAAGGTTGTTCGTCCGCATACTGGACCAGCACACGATCGGAAGTGGTATTCGGCACCGCCGAACCGATCCGTGCGACAACAAAAAATCGCCCATCACGATCCTGCGCAATTGCCGGCAATGGCGCATGAACTAAGCGCTCCGGTCGTTGCTGCACGCTCCTCGCGCTCATGCTGAGATAATCGGCCGCAAGCAAAATTGTCTGTGCAGTTAAGGGTTGATGGCCGAATTGATGGCGC
>JAJZEQ010000074.1 GCA_021851345.1 Pseudomonadota bacterium | reverse complement strand
TAATGGAGGGTGCATCAAAGATAATAAATTCAGGATGGATAGCCACGGATTCTCTTGCGAATTCTGTCCAGGAATTATCAGCACGCTATAAAGGCGCTGTTTTTGCTATCGATGCACCGCGCATGGCGTTACCTGGTAAGCGCAACTGGTATTGGGGAGGTGGCGTTTGGCGGCCGCGGGCAGCCAGTGAAAAAGGTTATGGTCGGCACTGCGAGGTTGTAGTTAAGGCCCATGACCTTGCAAACCCACAATGGACGCCTTTGGCAGTTGATGCACAACCGTGGATGAAGCATGGTTTTGATATTTTCGATGCATTGCGTGGGAAAGCGGTATGTCTGGAGGTATTTCCAACAGCCAGCTACAAGATGTTGAATGAAGTTTTGGATGTGCGAGTTGATATGTCTTTGTCAAAGTTTATGCCGGGGCCGAAGGATATGCTTGATGCTGTAGTTGCTGCGCTGACTGGACATGAATACCTTGCTGGTCGCGGCCAGGAAGTGGGCGGCGGGGACGGATTAGGCACTATCGTGTTACCACGACCAATAGCACAGCCAAATATGGAAGTGATGAATTGGCCTGGCAGATTTCGAAGACATTAGAACAATAAGCAGAATCAAAGGGGATAATCTGAGACCGATCACTTTCCTCTGACACTGGCTGATGCGGAAGCAATAGAAGGAAAAGGACTGACATGTGTGGCCGCTTCGCCCTGAATGAAAATCCCCGCAAGCTTGCCGAACACTATTGCCTTTGACAGGCTCAGGCAGAACGGTGTGGTGAACTGGATCTCTCGTCCTCTCCCTAACCCTCTCATACTTGGGGGAGAGGGGATACGTTGGGTTTTGGGAGAAATCCCTCCCGGCTTCCCTTTTTCAAGGGAGGAGCGTTGGAGGGGCTCAGTTCCATTCTCTCGGTACTTGTGTACAATTACCGAAACTATGGAACAATGCCGGCATGAAATCAACTGAACGCCATATTCAGACTCTGCTGCGCCGGGCCGGCACGGCACGCTCGCGCGAACTCGTCGCGGCCGGCATCACCCGCAGCGAGCTTTCGCGCATGGTGGCGGCAGGCCAACTGGTGCGGGTGACACGCGGTCTGTACGCGCTGCCCGGCTACCAGAGTAGTGAGCACGGCGCGCTGGTGGCTGTGGTGAAGCGCGCGCCAAGCGTGGTGTTCTGCCTGCTCACGGCGCTGCGCATTCATGATCTGACAACGCAGGCGCCGTTCGAGGTCTGGATCGCCATCGGCAACAAAGATCATCCGCCACGGCTGGGCTATCCGCCGCTGCGCACGGTGCGTTTTTCCGATGCCGCGCTGGTAGCCGGGGTGGAGACGCGCCGGGTCGATGGCGCAAAGGTGCGAGTGACCAGTGTGGCCAAGACAGTGGCGGACTGTTTCAAATTTCGCAACAAGATCGGGCTGGATGTGGCGCTGGAAGCGCTACGAGAGGCACGTCGTGCAAAGAAGGCGAGTGCCGATGAACTGTGGCGTTATGCGAAAATCAACCGCGTGACTAATGTGATGCGCCCGTATCTGGAGGCGGTGGCGTGACAGTAGGCCGAACCGCATCAATTCATGCCCGGCTATTGAACCTGGCCAAAGCGCGCGACGAGGATTTTAATTTGATCCTGACGCGTTATGCGATCGAGCGCTTTCTTTATCGCCTGTCTCTTGTGCCGGCGCGTGACGTTTACTGGTTGAAAGGGGCATTGCTGTTCGACTTGTGGTTCGACGTACCGCATCGGCCGACGCGCGACGCGGACTTTCTCGGCTTTGGATCGGCAGATATCGGGATGCTGGCGAGTACGATTAGTGAAATCTGCAACGTTGTCGTAGACGATGGCATGGAGTTTGATCCCGCTTCGATCACTATCGAGGAAATCCGTGAAGAAGCCAACTATGGTGGCCTGCGCGTGCGATTGGTGAGCAGGCTTGGTAATGCGCGCTGCACGGTGCAGCTCGATGTGGGTTATGGCGATGCAGTAACGCCGGGGCCGGAAGAGGAGGTCTACCCGACTTTGCTGGACGATCAGCCACTGCCACGTTTGCGTGTCTATCCGCGCGCGACAGTGGCGGCTGAGAAGCTGGAGGCGATAGTGAGCCTCGGTATGACAAACAGCCGGTTGAAGGACTACTTTGATCTGCGCGCCCTGGCGCTGGAAGGTGTGCTGGATGCCCGGCTATTGGGTGATGCCATTGCGGCAACGTTTCAGCGTCGCGGAACGGCAGTGCCCGTGGAGGTGCCGCTTGGTCTGAGTGATGAGTTTGCGCGCGACGCTGCGAAGCGAGCCCAGTGGAAGGCATTTCTCGGCAAGAGCCGGCTCGATGCGCCGACGCTGGACGCAGTCATTGAAGAGGTTCGCCGTTTCGTAACAGAGCCTTTGAAGTTAGCGCGGCAAAGGAAAGGGAGATCATAGCGCTCGAATTGATCGGCCTTGCCGGCGAAATTATCGCTTTTATATTCATGAGATATTTCTGTACTGGCTTCCAGGCTGGGTGAGTTTCAGCGAACCGCTTTCTGTCCCATCAGGACGGCGGAGAACAGCAGGCTCAGGAATGCACCCAGCGCTACTGTCTCGCCTATCGCGGCCAGCAACGGGACGCCGGAAAATCCCAGCATGCCGAATGCGATGCTGGTTGAGATGTTGGCAACCAGCAGCGACAGCATGGTGCGCCGGTTGCTGTCGTCATCCTGTCCGGAATAACTTTCGCGATCAAAGAACAGCGAGTAGTTGGAGCCCACCGCAACCGCCAGCAGCAAGCCTATCAGGTGGAAGATCAGCAGCTTCTGGCCGCTGGCCAGCACAATGGCCGTGGTGATGATTACCGCAGCGGCCAATGGCAGCAACACCATTGCCACGCGGCGCACCGAGCGCAGGTTGATCAGCAGCAGCAGGATGATCGCCAGGGCGCCGAAACTGGATAATTTTATGGCTTCGTGAACGTAGGTCTGGTAGAGCAGATCGCTTTCGCGCTGCAAGTCCAGCAATACGATGTTCCCATCCTGCCCGGTAATTGCGCGCTGCACGGGTGCGACATCGGTCACGCCCCGCAACGGCAGGATGGCTGTCCAGCCGTCGCTGCGTTGAACCAATAAGCTTTCAGTCTGTAGTCCGAGGTTGGTGCCACGCAAATCAGCGGGTGTAAGCAGCGGATGTTTGCGGGCGTTAGCGACATCGCTGAGGAAGGGCGCGAACAGGTTCGCGCGGAACGGCAGGCCCGCGAGTGACTGCCTCAGGTTGGCCTGCAACTTTTCCGCTGTGGGCAATGCGGCCAAACGGGTGCGCTGCGCCTTGTCGCTCGGCAAGTAGCGGGCAGGTGTATCGTAACCGGACAAGGCATGGCTGCTGACCAGAACATCCAGCTGGGCGCCCAACGCCTCACTGTTCACCAGTGCATCCTCGCGGCTTTTGCCGCCGACGATCACCATATAGCCCACATCCGGCGCGCCTATATCATGCCGCAACGATTCGTCGAGGCGCTTGTCCTCTTCCAGCAACGGGCTGAGACTGGAAAGGTTGTCGCTCCACGCCGGCCCGCGGTGGAAAGCGATGGACAGGATTGCAGCCAGTACCGCTGCCAATACCACCGGGCGCAGCCGCGGGGCTTGCCGTATCAGATCCATCAGCCGGGCGGAAAGGCGTGCGGGCGTAATGGTCGAAAAACTGTCTGGCACCAGGCTGGGCAGCACCCAGCGGGTGACCAGCACGGCTACGATCAGGCCTACTACCGAGAACAGCCCCAATTGCGCGAAGCCCGGAAAATTCGCCAGGAACATCGGGCTGAAACCGCAGATCGTGGTCATTACGCCCAGGCGCAGGGTGGGCCAAATCCTGTCGAGCGCCATGTTTGGCGGTTTGCCGGGAGCAAGGCGGGTGAAGAAAAAGATCGCGTAGTCCACCGCTTCGCCGATCAGTGTGATGCCAAATCCCAGCGTTACTCCGTAAACCACGCCGTAACCCACGCTGACTGCCGCGATTCCCGCCAGTGCACCGCTGGCCACGGGGAGCAGCGACAAGGCGAGCACGCGCCAGGAACGATAGACCAGCAACAGCAGGATGCTGACAAGAATTGAAGTGATGATGGAAAAAATGAAAGCGACATCCTTGATATGGTCCCGCGCATGCACAGAAAACACGCCGGGACCGCTCAGCACCAGACGCAAGCCGGAAAATTCCGCGCCGCGTGTAATGCCGGCAAAGCGGCTATTGATCAGCGCTATCGTTTTTTGCTGGGCATCGATGTCAAACCCGGGCGCCCTGGTTTGTGCGAGCAGCAGCGCGCGCCTGCCGTCATGCGATACCCACACACCATTATGGGCAGATGGCTGGCTCTGGCCGGAAAATCCTTCAAGCAGATGCAGCAGTTCCCCGCTGGGGTCGCGAGGAATTAATTGTTTGATCATGAATCCGGCCGGAGAGCCGAGCAATTGAAGTGAATTCTCGAGTTCTGCATGCAATCCGCCGGGAGTGAAATGTTCGGGGGTGACTGCGGAGCTTAAAAGGTAGCGGTTTTCAAGCAGGAAGGACTGGTCTTTGGCAAGGCTGTTTTCATCGCCGTTATTGACCAGCGAGAACTGTTTTTCATTGCGCAATTGCTGCGCGAGCTGTTTGCTGGCTGCACTCAAGGCATCCGGCGCGCCCCCTTCAATGCCGATCAGGATCAGCCGGGAAAAAACGCCGTCACGCAATTGTTCGCTGAGCAACTGTTGCGCCGGGGTTGGTGTGCGCGGCAGGAATGCGCTGAGGTCGGCGCCGACCTGAACTCTGCTGACAACGAAAATGCACAGCGCCAGGAAAAAACCCCAGGCCGCAACGGCGGCATACCGGCTAAACAGGGACCGGCTGAAACGCTTCACGAATCATCCTTGCTGATGTTCATTACCGAGTAGTCACCGCCCGGTTCCCGGATCTCGATGGTGTCGATTTGCGCAAGGCTGCCAGTGATGCGGATTTCACTGACCAGGTTTTTCATCTTCGGATCGATCGGCCGCAGGATGAGCAGCCACTGATTCGGCTGGCCTTCCATGGATACCTTGTAGAAGCGGTCGAGGGTGGCTATGTCTCCCGCCAGCGTGGAGCGGAAACTTTCGACGAATGCCCAGATCGCCGGATAGTCCTGCAAGGACAGGGTGCGTTTCTGGACGGGCTCGCCGCGTTGCACTACAAGAATATCCTGATCCAGTATCAGGCTTTCCGGTTTGGGAAGCAGCGTGAGTTTTTCAAGATGTCCCGGGGCGCTGTAGGTGAGTGTTCCGGAATATTTCAGCGGGGTTTTCAGTATGCTCAAATATTTGTGTTCGACAAAGGTGGCCTTGGAGTGCTTTACCTGGGCAAGCCCGTGCATCAGCGCATTGATGTTCCATGTATCGCTTTCCGGTTCGGCTGCGTAACCCGGTTGGAACGCCAGGCCGAAAAAAACTGCCAGAAACACCCAGAAAAACCGGCGCGGCCGGCTGTCAGCCGGAAGGAAGTCATCCAGCCCTCCCCATTTCCTTGGATACGCACCGG
Source organism: Pseudomonadota bacterium (assembly GCA_021851345.1). GTDB lineage: Bacteria > Pseudomonadota > Gammaproteobacteria > Burkholderiales > Gallionellaceae > Gallionella. The sequence goes on along the minus strand of JAJZEQ010000074.1, from coordinate 4,344 downwards.
GTTTGTTGCAGCTTGCTGGAGAGGGTGTTTTTACGCCATGCGTAATTCGCGTGTGTACGGCGGCTTGGGCTGGCAAAATCAAGTCGGGATTATTTCCAGATATCATAGAAATTAAACCAGTTGTAGGGGGATAAGATGCAGTAATGTTCCAGCCGCCCGGCGAATTGTTTTACGGATTGTTCTATTTCTTCATCGCGTCCCGGATTCTGCCCGGGCGGCAACCTGGTCAGGCGCTCCAGGTAAACATTATAACGGTTCCCGCCCTGATACAGGCCGAACATCAGGATGATAGGGCGGTCGAGTATCGCCGCAAGACGAAACGGGCCGGAGGGGAATTCAGCTGTCCCACCCAGGAAATTGCAGCGGATCATCTTTTCCCCCGATACGGCACGATCCGCCAGCATGCCGACAGTTTCGCCGCAATCGAGCGCCTCGCGAATTTTCAACATGGAGTCGATTTTTCCAAGGGAGATCACGGACGGGTTGCGCCGGGGATTGATGCTCCCGAGGACGGTGTTCAGTTTGCGTGCGTTTTCCTGATACATGGCCATGCTGGTTTCAGCGTATCCATGGTCGAGGCTGACCGTATGCAAAATTTCGAAGCTGCCCATATGGGCACCGACAAGAAGGCAGCCGCGGCCACCGGAGATGGCTTCTTTCAAGAACTCCTTCCCTTGCACATGAATCTCGAACAATTCGTTTCGTCCGTCGAGCAGGAATATCCGGTCGAGAATGGTCGATGCAAAGAAAAAGTAATGCCGGAAAATATCCCGCAGAGTTGCGCGGCGCTGCAATGCCCGATTCAGGTAATCACGGGAGGCGGCACGCGCCTTTGCGGAAACGATGATGAAGTAGAGGCAAATCGGGAAAAGCAGGGCGCGGGACGCGTATCGCCCCGCGGCAAGTGCAAACCACACGATAAAGCGGATGACGAGAACATTGCTGCGCTCGGGACGGGTGGTCCACTCCTGGCTCACAATGGTGATTCCCCGGCGGATACGGGGCGCATACTTGAAGTGCCGGATAATACCTTGTTGCCGGACACGGTGCATTCGAAGCAGATGTCGCCGTTACCGGGTCGGGTAAAGTTGATGTGCACCTTGTCGCCGGGCCTGACCATCCCCGGAAATTTGGCGGACTTTACTTTCCATGCCGTGTCGCCGGCATCCAGGCTGGCAGAAATGCAGGCCAACACTTCGTCGAGCAGCAGTGCGCCCGGGATGATAGGGTTGCCGGGGAAGTGGCCGGCGCCACAAGGATGGTTTGCGGGGAACTGCAACAACAGCGTGGTCACTTTATGCCGCTCCCTTGTATTGCTGCAGGAGGGTGGCCAGGCTGGCGCGGGGCAATTTCCCGGTGGCATTTCTGGGCAATGCATCCACTTTGTAAATTGGCCTGGGCAAAAATGCAGGGTCGACACGCCGCCGCAGGGCAGTCAATATTTCGCGGGTATCAAGATCGGGGGCCACGACAAATGCAGCCAGTCTAACCGTGTTCCCGCCGTGCTCTTCGGGCATGAAAAATACTCCGTCCAGCACGCCGTCGATTGCATTGAGGTGATGATTCAGGCTGGCGAGAGAAGTACGTTTCCCCGCGATATTGATCAGGTCTGCAGTCCTGCCGTGCAGCAGAAAAGTGGTGCCGCTGTGCAATTCTGCCACGTCGCTGAACGGGAGTTCGCCAACAACATGGCCGCCCGAAACATAAATGACCCCCTCTTCCTGGCGCAGTGATAATCCATCAAGGGTCTGCCATACATCTGTTGACGCGGTGTCACGGCTGGCTATCTGGCCGGCTTCCGTGAAGCCATATATTTCCTGCAGTGGCGCACCAAAGCGCGTTACGGCTTGCATGGCCAGTTCGCGAGTCAGGGGTGCGGTAGCACATACGATCAGTTCAAGTTCAGGCAAGTCCACGTCGCTGGCGACCAGGGCCCTGAGGTGCACAGGCGTGGTGATGAGCGCGCGCGGACCGGGGATTTCATTCAATACCGCGCCGATGTCTGCCGGAAAAAACGGTTTGGCGGCGTGCAGTATCACGCCGGCCTGCAGCGCTATCAGCGCGGTAGATTCGAATCCGTACATGTGTTGGGGCGGTACCGTGCCCAGCAAAGTCAGGTTGCCCCGGTCGAATATTGACAATCTTTGCGCTTCGGCGGTGACGCTGCGGGTGAGGGAGCCCCAGCTTTTTTCGTTGGGCATCGGATTGCCGGTAGACCCGGAGGTGAAAACGATAGCCGCTATCTGCCTGGCCGGAATTTCGGGTATTGAAGTCGGGGGCAGGACCAGTTGGGATAGGTCGGGGAAGTGCAGGGTTTCAAGTGGTCCGCGGTAATCAGCCGCATCGGTAAGGCAATACAAGTCTGCGTAATGCTGCTTGAGCCGGTTAAGCAGGTCGGGTGTCTGGTTGGGTGGCAGCAAGCTGATCTGGCCGCGCAGCAATGCTGAAGAAAATCCGACCAGGAAACGATACCGGTCATTGCACAAGTTCAGGATATGGGAACGTGCGGGCAACAATTCCGCCAGCGATACGACATCGGTCAGAAAACGCTGCGTGGAGATTGCATTTCCGTCCTGCCACGCAAAAACGGACTCCGGTTGGCGGTATTTCAGCAGCGGGATGAATGGCATGGTCTGGCCCGTAGCGATTAACCGGTCTTGGAGGATTTGGATGCCGGTTTTTCGCGCGAGTAAAACTGCGTGCCGGAAAAAATCGAGCTCCGGTGGTCGCGATAACGCAATGTGCGGTACGAATATTCACAAAGAAACACCAGGGCAATCAGCGGGGCGTTAAGGATGTTGATGAACATCGACCAGGCCTTCAACGGGGCAAAAATATACAATCCCGCCGATACAATCACCTGCAGCAGAAAAAACAGGCTCCAAACGTAGGTGATTCTCCGCGTATAGATTTCGATCTCCGCTGTCAGCGATCCGTGGACATGCCGGGCGATGGACGTGATCAGTGGTTCCCGCCCGTTCCTCAGCGTGCGTCCAAAGAACCACATCAGGAATAGATTGGTCACCATATGCGGCAGGCCGAAGATGAGGGTTGGGGGAAGGCCAAGAATGCCTGCAGATGAGACGCCGAGGACCGTCGTGCTTGCGGTTATGAATAGCGCCCAGCGCAATCCCAGTTCAGCTGCAATGGCCCATCCCGCTGCAATAACAAAGGGAATGAGGACCAGTGCTGCCGTGACCGGCGTAAGCTCGCCGGAGGTGGCTACTTTGTGAATGAAGAACTGGTAACCCAGAAAAGCCAGGGCAATGGCGATGGCGCCGATTTTGCTGCCACGGGACGGCATTTATTTGATCCGGTATTGCTGAACATGGTTGGCGAGATTGCGCAAAGAAGCAAATATCCTGGCGTTATTCGCATCATCCGAGCGCAGTTGCACACCATATTGCTTGGTGATCATCAGGGAGATTTCAAGCACGTCGATCGAGTCTATGCCGAGGCCGTCATCCCCATGCAGGGGTGCGAGAGGGTCGATTTCAGCCGGATTCATGTCCATATTCAATGCAGTTATGATGTGCTGAGCAAGCTCTTGCTCAAACCCGGTGTTTTCGATGTCGGCAGCAGTGTTCATAATAAAAAAACTCGCGAATTTGTTCCTGGTGTGAAATGTCTGAATTGGCGTGAAATGACGCCGTCACCGCGGAAGGATACTTAATTTCCAGTTGGGTGTCCATGATCCTCTGGTGGATATATCGCGGTTGCACCGCTGTCGTTTGACGCAGGCATGGCATTGGGCCATTAAACTTCCAGTCCGTGAAGATGCCGTTGTTTATTGAGCGCGAAGCGCATTATGAGATAGAATCAAGACCGACCGGGTTGTAATCGCCGCGTGTCTGCGCGCGTTTCGTCGAGCCCCCCGTCGTTAGGTATTGGCGCCGGGTGTTGGCCGGATTGAGACCAGAATAATTTTATTGCACTTGCAGCTATGGATTTTTGTGACTACTTCCGATCGACCTAAGCGTGTACTGGCAATCTGCTACTCGCAAACCGGACAGCTTGCCCGGATTGCCCATCAGGTTCTTGCCCCTTTGCGGGAAAATCCTAAAGTGGATGTGCATCTGGAAGTGCTCCGCCCTGTGCCCGCCTATCCATTTCCGTGGCCGGTTTTCCGATTCTTCGATGCGTTTCCCGAGGCCGCACATTTGATCGCCCCGAAGCTTGAGCCGCTTGAGTTGAAGGGCGGGGAAAATTTTGACCTGGTCATTCTGTTCTATCAGGTATGGTTTCTTGCCCCATCTTTGCCGGTTACGGCTTTTTTAAAGCACCCCCTGGCGATCAGCTTGCTAAGGAATAAACCCGTGGTCACCGTGATCGCCTGCCGGAACA
>JAJZEQ010000037.1 GCA_021851345.1 Pseudomonadota bacterium | reverse complement strand
ACGCGCTTGACCGCCAACTCACGAAACTCGGGTGTATATTCCTGCTTCGGTATCTTCATCGTCTTCCTTTCCTGTGGGTTCGTAATTTTACGTCACCCTTGGAAGACGATTTTTCGGGGGAAGGTCAGATAGGCATCGACAGCCTAACAGCGGCAAAAGACACGCAGCTTATCAACAGGCGGGGGCTTTGTAATTCAATGGCTGTTCAACATAATCGTAATTCAAACTCATGTATCGGCAAAGCTTTCCCGAACAAAAAGCCCTGGAATGCCATGCAATCATGATGCTTCAGGAATGTCAGTTGAGCTTCGGTTTCCACTCCTTCAGCAATCACATTCAGGCGGAAATTGGTCGCCAGATCGATGATAGTCTGCACCAGCATAGCATCGCTTCCATCCATCGTAATTCCCTGAATAAATCCCTGGTCAATTTTGAGCTGATCCAGCGGCAGCCTTTTCAAATAGGACAGCGATGAATAGCCGATACCGAAATCGTCCATGGCCAGACTGACCCCGAGTGCTTTAAGCGCGTGCATTTTGTTAATGGTAGCAGCCATATTTTCCAGCATGACGCTTTCGGTTAGTTCCAGTTTAAGTCGAGCAGGATCGACTTCGTGTTCCTTCAATATTCTCGCTACATTATCCACAAAATCCGGGATGGCAAATTGTTTTGCGCTGACATTAACTGCCAGTGTCAAACGGCGCGTTTGTTCATGTCTAGCCCATAGGGCTAATTGCTTGCAGGAATTGTCGAGAACCCAATGACCGATGTCGAGTATCAGATTGCTTTCTTCTGCAATAGGAATAAAAATGTTGGGCAACACCACGCCGCGCACCGGGTGAATCCAGCGCAACAAACATTCTGCCCCTGTTGGCTGGTGATTTTTGTCTACCTGTACCTGATAGTACAAATGCAATTGTCGTTGAGCAATTGCATTGCGTAAATCGTGCTCCATTGAGGCGTGCAGCGCAACTTTGTTTTGCATGACAGGATCAAAGAACCGGATTGTGTTACGCCCGGCGTCTTTGGCTTGATACATCGCCATTTCAGCCTGGTGAATTATTACATCTACCGATTTTTCATTCCCGCCATATAAGCTGACCCCTATGCTGGGCGAACTCAGAAGCTGCTGCCCTTTGCAATGATAGGGGAGTGCCAATGACCCGCGAATTTTTTCGGCGACCAGCCCAACTTTGCGAGAAGCATCATCCTGATCATCACTGGCATTTTCAATAAGCACGATAAATTCATCCGCACCTAATCTTGCCACCGTATCCATTTCTCGCACACAGGCACGCAGCCGGCTTGCCACTTCAATCAATAACAAATCCCCGCATTCGTGGCCTACCGTGTCATTAAGTATTTTGAATCGATCCAGATCAATAAGCATTACCGCGCCATAACTATTCAGGCGGAACGCACCAGCCAAGGCTGCATTAAAGCGGTCCACAAACAAATGACGGTTAGGCAGTTTGGTAAGCGCATCATAAAAAGCAAGGTTGCGGATTTCCGCTTCAGTTCTTTTGCGTTCACTTAGGTCGTTGTAAACGGCAACATAATGAGTAACACGCTGATGTTTGTCTTTTACAGCTGTAATTTTTGCAAATTTAGGATAAATCTCGCCATTTTTTCGCTTGCCAAAAATTTCTCCTGACCAAAAACCAACTTGAAGCAATTGTCGCCACATCTCATTATAAAAAGACTTGTCATGTTTTCCCGAATTCATTACCCGTGGATTTTTCCCAATGATCTCGTGTGAACTGTATCCTGTGGCATCCACAAATGCCTGGTTGACCCGAATAATATTGCCATCGGCATCGGTAACCATAATGGCATTGCTGGTATCAAAAGCAACAGCAGAAATTCTCAGGCCTTCGTCAATTTCGGTTGAGACTTGCATGGTATTGGTATTGGTATTGGTATTGGTATTGGTTAATTCCATAATCAGGCCCCTATCTCCATAATTTCCGTAACGGGAAGTGCTGCGATATCGTTTAGTTTTTCATTTCGTACCGCATCATTTAGATAAGCCAATTCTGAAATTCGCGAATAGAATGCCCCGACAAACACTTCACGCCCCTCTGCATCCTTGCGACGGATTCCAAACTTCACGCGTTGCCGTTCTTTCGCAGGCAGTTTCCCGAGCAAGTTTTTGGTAGCCCAGATTGCACCACCCCGCGAAAAGTCGGACAACCTTGCGGCATGATTTATGGTATCGCCGAGAACAGTGAATTCCACCTTGGTTTCTATGTGGAAGATGCCCAGCCATTCATGCCCTTCGTTCAAGCCGGTATTGAGATACAACTCATTCATCCAATTCTTTCGCAATTGCCACGCCTTGCTTATTCTGCGCATGGCGGCCTTCATTTCCTGTGCGCACATCAGGGCATTGAAGATATAGTTGCAATCAGGCTGGGGAAAAAAATAGTAAACCATGCCGTCACCGACATGCTTGCCGTGGGTGCCGTAGTATTTTCTGAATATTGGTTCCATTGCGGCCCATATTTGATTGATGAGCTCAAAGTATTCCTCAGGAGGCAATTCGGTGCAGATACGCACTGAACTTTGCAAGTCCGCAACCAGCACGGCAACATCTGTCAATACGGGCAGGTGCTTTTTAAGCAGGTTGCGGATTACTTCGTCACGCCTTTCGAGTAAGCCCAACAAACTTTCGCTCTCTGCATGATTGGGAAGATGAATGAACAGGATACCTTCGCGGTAGTAGGAGGCGTAGACGCAGTAGTGAGCCAGCTCATTGTTTTCCAGGCGCAGATTAAGCGGCAGTTGCACAAGGGTGCCATTAGGGCGCAATTCAGCCAAAGACTCTTCCCTTTGTTTGGGTGTGGCATCAGCCTGTCCAGTGAGTATATTCATCAGGTCATTTCGTGAAAAACGGCCTTTACCCAAAAGAAGATAAAATTGAAGCAATTCTTCACGATTGGCGCCATTTTTCCCCAGTCGCCCCTTGAGCAGATAAGGCAGTGCACTGCGCTCCTTGATGTTCGCAGGCAGGTGCTCGAATGACCCCAGCAGCTCGGAACGTGCCTCTTCGTTAAACCATGTAATTTCAAAATTGTAGTTGACCATGTAGGCGGGGTAGGGAATATGGTCAACAGTTAACCTAAGGAAACGCAGATTAAATCGAAATTGTCATCAGCGTACGCCCGTGATTAAATTTCACGTGAATTTTTTACTGGTGCGATTTTATTTTGGATATTTTGTTGCCGCATGTCCTCATTCAGGTGTTATCTAAAGGGGTTTGCCCTCGTTTTGCCCCCTATGGGCACAGCTTCCCCCTGACCATATACAAATTACTCAGGGCGAACAGCACATTCAACTGCGCATCGTTTTTCTCGAGTCCCTTGTAGCGTGCCTTTTTGTGTTTGAAGATGTTCTTCACAATATGGAACGGGTGTTCGACTCTCGCTCGAATGCGTGCCTTGAGTTTTTCAAAGGCCAGCGCCAAATCTTTCTGCCAGCATTCTTCCATCTGACGGATCGGCTTTCTGCGTTTGGCTATGTACCAGCGAACTTCATGAGGCATGGCTTGCAGTTTCTTTTGCACCTCTTCCCGTTTGGTCACTCCAACATATCCGGCATCCGCACCCACACGGGTTTCCTCACCATGCAGTAGTTCGGCTGTCTGACTAATGTCGCTGACATTCGCCGCTGTGCTCACTACGGTATGCACCAGTCCGGATTCATCGTCTGCGCCAATATGCGCCTTCATGCCGAAGTGCCATTGGTTGCCTTTCTTGGCTTGATGCATGTCCGGATCACGCTCATGTTTCTCATTCTTGGTTGAACTGGGCGCAGCAATCAGGGTGGCATCAATCAGCGTGCCCTGACTCATGAGGAGTCCGCGTTCCTTAAGTAGGCTGTTCACTTCCTTGAGAATCGCCTGCGGCAATTCGTTGGCTTCCAGCAGGTGTCGGAATCCCATCAGTGTCGTGGCATCCGGCACAGATTCCTTGGTAAGATTAATGCCGCAGAAGTTACGAAGTGCCTGGCTGTCATAGAGCGCATCTTCTACCGCTTCATCGGCCAGTCCATACCACTGCTGCACAAAGTACATGCGTAGCATTCGTTCCAATCCAATCGGTGGACGGCCTCGCTTGCCACTCTTGGGGTAATACGGTTCGATCACGGCAATCAGTCGTGCCCAAGGTACGACGCTTTCCATCTTGGCTAAAAATATATCCCTCCGCGTGAGTTTTTTCTTGCTCCCATACTCCGCTTGAGAAAAACTCAGTTGCTTGGTCTTCTGGTCAGTCGTCATCGCTTGCGCCCCCATCGATTTCTATAACCATCAACGGTTAGCATCTCAGATTCGTTGGCAATTTGAATGAATAAATCTGCGTTTCCCTAAGCAAATTTGACTTCGAGGGCATGACAGTTCGCGGAACATTGTTTGAGCCTGGCGTTATGTCTTCCTCAGTCGGCACTGCAATTGATTCGTAAGATTTGCCGGTATCTTGGGGCATGGCCATTTTTAAAGGTACCTCAAAGCCCTCTGCCTCGAGCTGACTGGCGATTTCTGCCATCGCGTAGCCTTCCTTTTTCAATTCACTGATACGCTCCAAACGTATCAACACTTCTTCAGGAAAGTACCCGATTTGCCGCGCACTTGTTGGAGTGCCTGGCTCCGGATTTTTTACCAAGGGACGCGGCAGCAAACCCTGTGAAATGTAGTTGTTAAGCGTCGCTCGAGAAATGTTCGCAGCCTCAATCACTTCAAAACTGGTTAGCATGATTAGACAGTCCATCTATTAATTAGACAGTATGAATTATATATATTAGACAGTCCATGTCAATATATATTTTTTAAGGGAATATTTTATGCCTTGCTATAATAATAATTATATATGTTAATTAATGTGTTATATTATTAATGTGGATTTAATTTTACCTTGTTGATCTGTCCAATTTATGTGGTTATATAGTCCAATTGAATATTTAAAGATTATAGTCGGCTGGCTTAGCCATTGGTGCATTGTCCTGGCGTACACATGTGAGACACAACTCCGACAAGCAGACAGGCAAGCTTACATTGCTCACCGCGCTAGCCAACAAAGCGGCCGCTAAAGCCATCCTACACAAAAGGCGATCTGATCGTCCTGTAAGACGGCAACAACACTATTGTCGGGAGTAACGGCAATGATGTGATCTTGTCGGCACGGGAAGCAACACTTTCATTTCCGAGCCGGGATCTGTATCGGTGCTGGACGAATTGGAAGCCGATTGGCATCGCTGAGTTGGAGTGAAGACGGCGCAAATGCTAGCGGACCATCCACCAATAATTTTTAACTCTTCGGCTGGGTGAGTGTTCCATACGATCCGGCCGCCGCATATATATGTGGCTGCACTTTTGGCGGCGTACCGGTCGTATCGGCAATGACATCTTTTTTGACGGAACGGAGAGCTGTACCTATTGGCTTTCCAGAGCCAGCCAAGGCAATGAGGTCGGTGGTTGTTGTATTAACTTTGAATCTGGTGGGGAGTTGGGCGAAACCATACCGGAAACCATTCCGCCTTTGCCATCCCTGAAATACGCATAATGTATATTATGTCAAATAAAGACATCGCTTCGGTTATCGAGCAAAGACATTTCCGCTAAAGCTTGAGTATGCCCAGATTGCAGTTGTACCCAGGAAAATCTCCACTCCCAGCTTCCAGTACGATGGCCTGGAAAGTTCATGCGGTGGTTACCGGGTAGCCCGAGCACATCCTGCATTGTGAAGATGACTATATTTGCCTTTGACTTGGAAATGGCGCTCATCATCTCCCAATGAATATTTTGGCCATCGGTCTTCAGATAGCTTTGTACAAAAGACCTTTCATGGCCAGACAAGGTGTTCCACCAGCCAAGAATAGTGTCGTTGTCATGCGTTCCGGTATAGGCAACAGTATTGGGCACATAATTATGGGGCAGGAAGAGGTTTTCATCCCCTTCTCCAAATGCAAACTGGAGGATGCGCATGCCTGGCAGCTTGAATTTATCGCGAAGCTCGATAACGTCAGGTGTGATCAGCCCTAGATCCTCAGCTATGATAGGCATAAGAGGAAACGCCTTTTCGAATGCATCAAACAATTTTTCCCCTGGCCCGGCTACCCACTTTCCATCAATTGCGTTGGTAGCATCTGCCGGCACCTCCCAATAGGCAACAAATCCTCGAAAATGATCGATGCGAACCAGGTCAGCCTGCTGAAGTGCATTTCTGAGACGAGCTATCCACCATGCGTAATGGCTTGCCTCATGTGCATCCCAGCGATAAAGGGGATTTCCCCAAAGCTGTCCGGTCTCGCTGAAGTAATCAGGTGGTACGCCGGCTACCACCGTCGGACAGCCATTTTCATCAAGGTTAAACAATTCCTGATGTGCCCATACATCAGCACTTTGATAAGCAACAAATATTGGTATATCACCAATAATTCGAACCCCCTGTTTGTTGGCATATAATTTTAACTGTGACCATTGGCGATCAAAACACCATTGGCAAAATTTCCAAAAACCTATTTTGTCAGAACAGTCCTCTCTGATTTTGCCTAGCGCATGAGGTTCCCTGCGGGAAAGTTCATTAGGCCAATGACTCCAAACAGGATTAAGTTCCCGTTCAGCAATTGTCATGAACAGTGCATAGTCATCTAACCATTCATCTTGACGGTTACAGTATTCAGTGTACGAGCGCAACATATCGATGTTGCCGCTGGAAAAAAATTTCTTGGCTGCACGATAGAGTCGCTCCATTCTGAATGGGCGCACGAGCAAATAATCTACGTGGTCAGACTGAAAATTGGGATTTGGCGTTAAATCCTCGTTGTTGAGCCAACCGTGATTTGATAATTCAGCGAGATCAATCAAAAGGACGTTTCCCGCAAAAGCAGAGCTACTCATGTACGGAGAATTTCCTGGCCCTGTTTCGCCAAGCGGTAGAATTTGCCAATATGTCTGGCCCGCAGTTGCCAACCAATCGATGAACCGGTATGCATCAGAGCCGAAGTCACCAGATCCAAATGAGCCAGGAAGTGAAGTCGGGTGCAACAATATACCGCTGGCGCGACCAGTTAACATAAGAAATCCGGCAAAAAGATCTATTCGGCTGCGCGGCGCATCGCACCGCCCACTTCAATGTCCACTACACTTCCCTGGCTGATGGGTTCGGATAAGTTTTGTGGGGGGGGTAATTTTAGCAAATGGTAAAGTTCAGTCAGATTATGGCGGAAAAGCCGGTCAAAACTGACTACTGCATGAGAAGGATTATAATCACCGAACCACCAGAACCAGTCAGAGCTTTCGCAGGAAAATAGCTGCTTTTCGGCTGCGGCTTGTTCATCCTGGCTGAGTCGCCCGCTAGCCATAACCATATCGTAACTTTGCTTGGCTACGCACAGCAAATCCCACGCGCGGTTCTTATCCCTGGAGCCAATCCAGGTGGAGAAATCGCCATATACCCAACTCCCTGCAACGATACCCGGCAGGCTGATCACTTTGGCGGCGTCAGAACGTGCCTGGCTGAGTTTCAGGTAATCTCTATAGGTGCTGGTGTGAATATCGGGATGAGCTTCCAGCGCGGAATACAATTCATCAAGAAAATAAAAACCATTATACGGATAGTATTCCCAAGCGTTTTCACCATCGAGAATGACACTGACAACTGGTGTTTCACCAGTTGGTGCATTATTTGCGATCGCCAATATTTGCTCTACGAAATTAAGCGCCGCATCTTGACCATGCCAACGCGAATATTCGAACCCAATCAAGTCGGACAAGCGGTCATCTCGAAAAAAGCAAGTCAAGCCTTCAGCTCCCTTTTCAAGCTTGTAGGGGCGATACAGGTATTGAGCGCGATCCGGAATTTCATGCCGTGACTGGTGCAAACTGTTCACCAATACACCCTCCCCGCTGGCTGCCCACTGGCAGCACTGCTCTGCCAGCACTTCCAGTGTGCTGGTCGAGATGGATCCTTCTGCAGGCCACATTCCGGCAGGTTCACTGCCAAAACGAGCGGCATGACTTTTTTTGGCCTTGTCGACATGTGCGGCAACGCGTATTTTACCTGCGGGATAACGGATGGCCTGTGGCATGGGTGCGTCTGGCATTGCTTCTTTGGCACACGCGAAATCGATCAGCAACGGAGCCAGAGGGTGATAATATGGCGTGGCGGAAATTTCTATCTGCCCTGACTCGGCCAGTTTGCGATAGCGCGGAATAATGCCGGCAATCAGCTCGCCGAGGAGATCGAACAATTGTTTACGGTCTTCATAGGTAAAACCTTCGGCCTTACTCATCAATCGCACCACCAAGGTGTGTTCCCGGCGCACACTTTCACCGCACCAGGCAAGGTGGTACCAGGTCAACAAGTCCGCCATAAACTGGCCTGACAAATAAGAAAGTGCGGCTTCACCGTCTGTCTGCAATCGGTTGAATAATTCATGGAGTCGTTTATAAGCCGGATACGGGGCAACCATTCTGGTGTGGTTGCTGCGGAAGCAGGCATCCAAAATCAATCGCCTCTGCCCGGCTGACAAAGCGCAGGAATCCTTATGTACAAGCATGCGTAGCAGCGGATCGCGCAACTGTCCGGAGGCAAACTGATCTGCGTAGTCTTCCAGTTGTTCGAGCAGGATCGGCACGAAGTTGACCACTGCGCACACTTTGGGATGGCGCTCAAGATGGTAGGCCATATCCGTGTAGTCCTTGATGGCGTGCAGATAAGTCCAGGGCATCACGAAATCACCGTTTGAGTAATCGCGGTAATCGGGTTGGTGCATATGCCAGAGAAAAACTAGATCAACGGGTTTCTTCATAATTTGGAACGATTCACGCTCCCGGGAGAAAATAAAATCAACGGCTGCGATGAGCTTTTTGCCCGAGCATATCAGGAGTGATCAGTGTCACTCCATTCGGGCTGACATGAAAACGCTTGCGATCTGCTTCCGGATTCAGACCGACCTGCAGTCCGTCTGGAATCTTGCAGTTCTTGTCCACGATGACGCGCTTCAATACAACGTCGCGACAAACATCCACATTGGGTAGCAGTACCGAGTCCTCAATGACGCAATGGCTGTTCACGCGGACATCAGAGAATAGCAGCGAGCGGCGCACCGTTGAGCCGCTGACGATACATCCGCCTGAAACCAGCGAATCTACTGCCATACCCCGACGGTCATCATCGTCAAATACGAATTTAGCCGGGGGCAACTGTTCCTGATTTGTCCATATGGGCCATTCCTGATCATACATATTCAAATCGGGAATTACTTTGGTCAGCTCCATGTTGGCTTCCCAATAGGAGTCGATGGTTCCGACATCCCGCCAATAAGGCTCATGGCCTTCATCGCTGCCCACACAGCTATGTTCGAAGCTCTGTGCGAAAACGCGGTATTTTTTTATCATTTGAGGGATCAAATCCTTGCCAAAGTCGTGGCTGGAATTCGGGTCATCTGCATCGCGAACCAGTTGTTCATAAAGGAAATCTTTATTGAACACGTAAATGCCCATGCTGGCCAGCGCCTTGTCAGGCTTGCCGGGAATGGAGGCCGGACTGGCGGGTTTCTCGGCAAATTCGACAACGCGCGCATGTTCATTTACTCCCATCACGCCAAATGCAGTTGCATCTGCGATGGGCACCTCAAGGCAGGCCACGGACATATCAGCCTTGTTTTCCACGTGGAAGGCGAGCAGTTTGCCGTAGTCCATCTTGTATACATGGTCGCCCGCGAGTATCAGCACGAAATCCGGATTCGATTCGCGCACGATATCCAGATTTTGAAACACCGCATCAGCCGTGCCTTTGTACCAATGATCCTCACTGATGCGCTGTTGTGCCGGGAGCAGGTCAACAAATTCGCCGAATTGACCATTCAAGAACGACCAGC
>JAJZEQ010000267.1 GCA_021851345.1 Pseudomonadota bacterium | reverse complement strand
CAGTCATCAGCTTGGCGAGCGAAGCGGGTTCCATGCGCGTGTCGCCGTTCTGGTTCACCAGTATCTGGCTGCTGGTGTAGTCATACAGAAGATATGACTTGGCGGCCAGCAGCGGCGGGGCAGGCAAGGTTGCGGGTTGCGCGAACGCCAGCGCGGGCAGCATGGCGATGAACAGCGATGAAATGAGTTTCATAAGACCGGGGGAAACTTTGGGGGTGCAATTATAGGGTACTTCCGGCACTCCGGATTTAACAGAAATCCGGATTGGCGCCCGGTACGGGCTGGAAGGCTCAGTTCGGGCGCGGCGGCGGTTTGGCGAGTTTGCGTTGCAGCGTGCGGCGATGCATGTTCAGCGCGCGGGCTGTGGCCGATATGTTGTCGTCGTGCTCGCGCAGCACGCGCTGGATATGTTCCCATTCGAGATAGCCGATTTGCGCGGGCTGCGCATTCAGCGGCGTATTGCTGTCAGCCGAGTGACTGAAGGCCGCGACGATCTCGTCTGCATTGGCGGGCTTGGCGAGGTATTGCGTGGCCCCCAGCTTGATTGCCTCGACGGCGGTGGCGATGCTGGCGTAGCCGGTCAGAACGACGATGCGCGTATTCGGGTCGAGGCCGTGCAGGGTCTTGACCAGAACCAGGCCCGGCGCGCCGCCCATTTTCAGATCGACCACGGCGAATTCCGGCGGATTGTTTTTTGCGATCGGGGTCGCGTCTTCCACGCTGTGCGCCACCGTCACGGCAAAGCCGCGCTTCTCCAGCGCCGCGCCCAACACCCTGCAGAAGGTGATGTCGTCATCCACCAGCAGCAGCGAGGCAAATTCTTCGCGGGGTGCAGTCACGGATATGCCCGGGTCATGTTCCCGCCCCGGCTACCGGCAGGGTAAGCCCGGTGGTTGCGCCGCCTTCCTCCCGGTTGAACAAACGCACCGTGCCGCCCATGCGCTCTATCGTGGCATTGGCGAGCCACAGGCCCAGTCCGCGGCCTTCGGTCTTGGTGGTGAAGAAAGCCGAACCGGCCCTGAGCGCGGCTTCCTCGCTCAGGCCCGTCCCGTGATCGTGTATCTCCAGCATGAAGACTGAACTGTTCCATCGGCTGTGTATCTCGATGGCCTGCGGGCCGGCGTCGGCCGCGTTGTTGAGCAGGTTCATCAGCGCGGCGCGCAGCGTCACATCCGCGCTGAGCAGGGGGGCCGGCTGAACGCCGTCGCTGCGGTAATGATATTGCGCGGCGGGACGCAACAACTGCCATTCGTCCAGTACCTCTGCCATCAATGTATCTGCGGATTGCGGCTGCGCTGCACCGCTGTCCTGCGCATTCGCTAGGATCTTGTCGAGAATGCGTTTGCAGGCGCGCACCTGTTCGTCCAGGATAGCCAGGCTGTCGTGCAACGCGGCTTGCGCGTCAGGGGCGTCGTGCCGCAATTCGCCGATCACCACTGCCATCGTGGACAACGGCGTACCCATTTCGTGCGCCGCGCCGGCAGCCTGGGTGCCGAGCGCCACGATGCGTTCATTGCGCAGTATCTCCTCGCGCGCGCGCGCCAGCATCTCGTCCCGGCTGCGCACTGCCTGTGCCATTTGCACGACGAAATACGCCACGACTGCCGCGCTGATGACAAAGCCCAGCCACATGCCCGTCACATGGATATTGAATGCGTCGTCGTGATGGAAGTGGATATGCGGCAACGGTATGTAATAAACCATCAGCAGGCTGTAGCAGGCCACCGTGAGTGCCGCCATGCCCCAGGTATAGCGGCCGGGCAGGGTGGCGGCAGCGATCACCAGCGGCAGCAGATACAGCGAGACGAACGGATTGGTCGAGCCGCCGCCGAAATACAGCAATATGCTCAGCGCGATCACATCCGCGCATAATTGCATGAAGAGCTCCGGATTGGACACCGGGCTGTTGCTGCGCAAGGATGAAACCGAAGATTCCGGGTATCCGGCTGCGTCCCTCTTGCGTGGGCCGCGCAAGCGCAGCCAGCTGGCCAGATTGATCAACGCCAAGGTGGCGACGGTCAGCAGCATGGGCAGCCAGTCCAGCTCAAGCTTCAGGATTTTCCAGGCGGCTGCCAGCGTGACAAGTTGCGCTGCGATCGCGATGCTGCGCAGCGCGACCAGACGCTGCAACTGGCTTTGGCCGGGGAGTGCCGGAAATATCGTGCTGTTCATGGCGCAATTGTAATCGGAGAGGCGGGCATAAGGGTGCGACATCATGCCGCATTCCCGAGCACGGACAATTGCGCCATAATCACTCCGTTCAGATCGCGGTGCCTTTAACCCGGATAATCCATTAGGAGAAGTCGGGTGTAAAAGACCGTTCGTGGTGAGGTATCGAACCACTTGAGCAAGCCCTTCGATACGCTCTGCGTACCCTGTGCTGAGCGCGTCGGAGCATCAGGGCGAACGGATTTTGGGCTAATAAACTATCTGGGTTTAATATATCTACTGAATACGGCCCTCCCTGCCCGGGGAGGTGTTGGGTGCGGTTCCCGGGGCGATGCCGCGCCCGGCCTTTTCACCCGTTGCAATCGGCGGGTATACTCCGACTACTTTTTTTACGGACAGGAAATCATGAAAAATCTTAATCGCTTCGGATTGCTGGCCGCGGCATTGTTGCTCAGCCTCGCCAGCCATGCTGCCGACAATGCTGCCGGTAACGGGAAGGACATCGAGGTCAGCGCAGCGTGGGTACGTGCCACCGCACCCGGGCAAGATACCGCGGGAGTGGATATGACCATCACCAGCAAGCATGCCGCCAGGCTGGTTGGGGTGTCCAGCCCGGTTGCCAAGAGCGCAGAGTTGCACAGCATGATGAACATGGCTGGTATGATGGAAATGCGCGAAGTCGATGCCGTGGATTTGCCCTCTGGCAAGCCTGTCAATCTCGGCGCGAGCGGTTATCACGTGATGCTGAACCAGCTGAAGGCACCGCTCAAGGAAGGCGACAGTGTGCCGCTGATTCTGAGCATCATGGTGGGTGAGAATGAAATGGTGAAAATCAGAACCACGGCCGAAGTCAGGTCCCTGCATGCAAGCGGCGGCCATACCCAGGGCGGCGGGCAGGATCTCAATTATTAAGTGAGTGTTGGCTTCGTGGCAAATTCAGGCGGCGCTTGCCGCCTGAATTATTTTCAGCCCTGAAAATATTTCTTCTGGTGTAAAATTCGCGGCACATACCATACAAGGACAATCATGCCGCTTTCCGCCGCTACCGCCGAAATCAAAGCCAGGGTGCTTGCCGAGGCCCTGCCTTACATCCAGCGTTTTTTCGACAAGACCATCGTCATCAAGTACGGCGGCAATGCGATGACCGATCCGGCGTTGCAGGAGGGCTTTGCGCGTGATGTGGTGCTGCTCAAGCTGGTCGGCATGAACCCGGTGGTGGTGCATGGCGGCGGGCCGCAGATCAACGAGATGCTGAAACGCGTCGGCAAGCAGGGCGAGTTCGTTCAGGGCATGAGGGTCACCGACGATGAAACCATGGACATGGTCGAGATGGTGCTGGGCAAGGTCAACAAGGATATCGTCAACCTGATCAACCGCTACGGCGGCAAGGCGGTCGGACTGACGGGACAGGACAGTTCATTCATCCGCGCCGAAAAGTTGCTGCTGGAGAGCACCGCCGAGCCGGGCAAGATGCTCGACATCGGGCAGGTTGGCGACATCAGCAAGATCGATCCGGCAATCATTTCCTTCCTCGATTCCGGCGATTTCATTCCGGTCATCGCGCCGATCGGCGTGGGGCCGGATGGCGAGACACTGAATATCAATGCCGACGTGGTATCCGGCAAGCTGGCCGAGGTGCTGCGCGCCGAGAAACTGGTGCTGCTGACCAACACGCCGGGCGTGCTGGACAAGAACGGCAAGCTGCTGACCGGCCTGACCCCGAAACAGATCGACGAACTGGTCGCGGACGGGACGCTGTCCGGCGGAATGCTGCCGAAGATCGCCTCGGCGCTGGACGCGGCACGGGGCGGGGTGCGCTCGGTGCACATCATCGACGGCCGGGTCGAGCACGCACTGTTGCTGGAAATCCTGACCGACGAAGGTGTGGGCACGCTGATCAAGAGCAAATGATAAAAGTGATGCATTTGTTCCCCCGCCCTTCGGGTGAGGGTTAGGGGTAGGGCGGATGAGCGTAGCGTTATCCGCCAAACAATGCGGTGCGGAGCGGTACAAGTGGCGGATAACGCCTGCGGCTCATCCGCCCTACGTCACTGCGGACAGATATCATGAGTAAGAGGGTTTGGATTTTTGATCTGGACAACACCTTGCACAATGCTTCCGCTCATGTGTTTCCGCACATCAACCGCAGCATGACGGCCTATTTGCAGCGATACCTGCGGCTGGATGAAGCGGCGGCAAACGATTTGCGGGTGCACTACTGGCGGCGCTACGGCGCGACACTGAGCGGCCTGATGCGGCATCACGGCACCGACCCGGGACATTTTCTGTGGCATACGCACCAGTTTCCCGATTTGCCGAAGATGGTGCTGCGCGACCCGCGTTTGCGCCATGTGCTGAAAGCATTGCCGGGCAGGAAAGTGGTATTCTCGAATGCCCCGCAGCACTACGCGAATGCGGTGCTGAAACTGCTGGGCGTGGATGATTTGTTTGACGATGTGATTGCGGTGGAACAGACGCGCTATCGCCCCAAGCCGGACAGCCGCGGTTTCATGCATTTGTTGAAAAAACACCGGGTGAGGGCTGGGCGTTGCGTGATGGTTGAAGACAGTCTGAAGAATCTGCGCACGGCGAAAAAACTGGGAATGCGCACGGTGTGGGTGAATGCCGGCAACAAGAGTGCGCCATATGTGGACGTTAAGATTCGTGATGTGATGCAATTACCTCAGGTACGAGGGCTGCGGACTGGTGACTGAGTGGAAATCTTGCCAGCCATCCGGAAAAGATGGTGTGGGTTTACTTAGTCCCCAGTCCTCGCACTCCAGTCCTGATTTTATTTAAGGGGAAAACATGGCCGCAAAACCGGGCGAAAGAAAGTTACAGATATTGCAAACCGTGGCGCAGATGCTGGAGCAGCCCAAGGGCGAGAAGATCACCACGGCGGCGCTGGCCGCGCGCCTGGAACTTTCCGAGGCCGCGTTGTACCGCCACTTCGCCAGCAAGGCGCAGATGTTCGAGGGGTTGATCGAGTTCATCGAGCAGACCGTGTTCGGCCTGATCAACAAGATCACCCAGGAAGAAAAGAGCGGCGTGAAACAGATCGAGGCGATGATAGCCATGCTGTTCAACTTCGCGCAGAAGAATCGCGGCATGACGCGCGTGCTGATCGGCGATGCGCTGGTGAACGAGGACGAGCGCCTGCAGCAGCGCATTAACCAGTTGCTGGACCGTATCGAGGCCACGTTCAAACAATCGATGCGCATGGCCGCCACGCAGGGTGAAATGGGAGAGGCGGTGGATGTGGGCGCGTATGCCAATCTGCTGGTGTGCTATGTGATCGGCCGCTGGACGCAGTTTGCCAAGAGCGGCTTTGCGCGCGAACCGATGGCGCAGTGGCCCGCTCAGCTGGCCATTTTGTTGAACCGTAAAAACTAATGCCTTTCATTCCCGCCATTCCTTATTCCAAACTTCTCCCGGGGGAGAGATTTGAGGAGAGGGTGAGGGAGTGACGCTATTTGAAAACCTGAAGGAATAAAAATGATCCTGATTCTGAGTTCCAACGTCACCGAGCATGCGCCTGAATACAAGCAGCTGATGGCGCACCTGGCCACCCTGCCCGGCATACAGACCCGCGTGCACATCGAGCGCGGCAGCGAAAAATCGCTGACCGAGGTCTACCTGATCGGCAACACCAAGGCGCTGGAAATCGAGGACATGCAGAACCTGCCCTGCGTCGAACGTGTAGTCAGGGTGTCCGAAGAGTACCGCATTCTCGGGCGGCACAAGGACGACCAGCGGCCCACCCATTTCGAGTACAACGGCGTGCGCTTCGGGCAGGACACGCTGAACGTGTTCGCCGGCTTGTGCGCGGTGGACACCCGCGAGCATGTCGAAATCATGATGAAGGCGGTAGCCGACGCCGGCCAGGTATGCACGCGCATGGGTGCATACAAGCCGCGCACCAGTCCGTATGCGTTCCAGGGGCACGGCAAGCTGTGCCTGCCCTATGTGTTCGAACTGGCCGGCAAATACGGCATCAGGGTGATCGCGATGGAGATCACCCACGAGTCGCATCTCAACGAGATCAGGGAAGCCTTGCACCAGACCGGCAACCCGACCGGCGTGATGCTGCAGATCGGCACGCGCAACACGCAGAATTTCGAGCTGCTGAAAATCGTCGGCCGGCAAACCGAGATGCCGATTCTGCTGAAACGCGGCTTCGGCATTACCCTGGACGAGTCGCTGAATGCCGCGGAATATCTGGCCTCGGAAGGCAACCGCAACGTGGTGTTCGGCCTGCGCGGGATGAAAACCAACATGGGCGACCCGCACCGCAACTTCGTGGATTTCTCGCATGTGCCGGTGGTCAAGAGGCTGACGCGTATGCCGGTGTGCATAGACCCGTCGCATTCGGTGGGATCAAGGCAATCTTCGCCGGACGGCATCCTCGACATGATGCAGGTCACCGCGCAGGGCATCATCGCCGGCGCGAACATGGTGCTGGTGGATTTTCATCCCGCACCGCCCAAGGCGCTGGTGGACGGCCCGCAGGCGATGCTGTTGAAGGAGCTGCCGTATTTCCTCGAGGATGTGCAGATCGCGCGCGAGGCGTATCTGAAGCGCGTGGCGTTGCGCCAGAGGCAAGTGTGACTGGAGTGGTGGCTCCTTGCCACTTTCAGTTCGCTCCTGACCCGGAAGAGACATGCGACCATCTAAATTCGCCGCCTGAGAGCGGTCGTTCGTGATATGCATCGACACTAAGCGGGCATGGACGTTGGTGACTACAAACAGTCCGGTCCTGGCACGAAGCCGAACTTCAATGTGGTCAAATCACCTTCCATAAAGCCGCCGGTCGCGAACGGCCGCTATTGCCGGGCGGCCATTCGGGGTTATGCCGCAGTCAGGGGTAATTCCTGAATTTTCCGGTGGTGATGAGCGAGGTGACGTTCTGCGTCCCGGTGCGGAATGCGGCAAACTTTCTCGACCCTTCAAGGTCCTGCACCTTGTCGTCGAGACGGGCTGCGAACCGGTTCGGCAATTGCCCGTTCAGCCACGTCAGCATCGGCATCAGTTCCTGCCTTTCCGCAACCGTCGCGGCCGGATCCATTTCGAACACTCCCAGGCCTTTTTCGACGCCATGGAGATAATTCTCCGAATCGCTGATCCTGGACAGGAAAGGCAGTTTCAGCGAGTTGAGGAAGCGTTCCAGCGTGGCGTAGACCGGGGATGACGAGTTGCGCACCCGGTTCGCCACCACCGCGATCTTTGCCCTGGAGGTGCGTGCGCCGCCAAACAGGAACAGCTCCTTGATGAAGTCCGCGGTGGCATGAATATCAATTGCCGATGGCGCGACCGGGATCACGATAAAGTCCGCTTTGCGCACCAGTTCCTGAAGCAGCAGGCCTTTTGTTCCGGCAGGCGCATCAATGATCGTGATTTCAGTTTCGAGAGGAACCCACGCGTGCGTGCTGCGCAAGGGAACCGCCCCCTTGGCCGGCGCGGCGTTGGCCCCGTGGATTTTCTGCGCATCATCCGGCCTTACCCGCAACCACTGTATGCTGGAACCCTGCGGATCGTAGTCCATGATCGCGGTCAGGATTTTCTTGCTGGCATAGTAAGCGGCGAGATTGGTGGCCAGGGTGGTTTTACCCGAGCCGCCCTTGGAATTGATGACCAGTATCGTTAGCATGCCATTCCTTTCTTTCTGCTTCTACGCTGCCGGATTGCTGGCCGAGAGTTTCAGAATATAGTCTGCGAACTCCGGATCTTCCCCGCGCAACAGGGCGGGGAGCGAGGCCCGGAAATCCGCGCGGTTGCACCATTCACCCATGTAATCTTCCCAGGAACGCCAGCGCCGCAACTGCTTCTCATTCATTTTTGCTTCGTAAAGCAGCAGGTAAGCGCGTTCAAAAAGCGAGATTAACATGCTGAAGATGATAAACATGCGCTCGCGTTGCTCTTCAGAAAGGGACGGTGTTTCCTCGCTGGCGAACAGACGCAGGTCCGGATGCTCCAGCGTGACTTTGAGGAATTCCTGGTAGTTGTCGGAAAGCAGTTGATAGACTTCCTCTTCCTCGTTGTTGCGCTCTTTGTGCTGCTCGAAGATGAATACGGAAATCGCCATCGGCAGGCCGATGACTGTTACCACATAACTCATCATTTCCCATGTTTCCAAAGCAGTCATCAGAACGATCCTTTATCGGAATGCCGAAAACGCCCGAACAATTATTGGCTGCGGAAGGATTATCAACCCTGCCCGGTTGACCGGTACAGGCTGCATGCCTATCATACAAGAATATATCATGTGTTTAACAGGCGCCATGCGGGCCCTTTCGAATCAGTGCCGGCTTGTATGGCTTACCTGCCGCATTGCTGCCGTCTTTTGCCGGCCTGATATTGCGGGTTGTCACAGCGGAATTTCAATTCCGGAATCAGCGAGGTGATAGTCATGACAGAACAAAAAGCAAAGTCGGCCATAAAAAAAGTGACGACAGCAAAGTCAGGTGCCGCGCCGGATGTCAAGTCCAAGGCCGGCAAGGTAACGGTAGCCGCAAAAAAGCCGGTGGTGAAGAAACCGGTGGTAAAGAAACCGACAGCGGAAATTCCGGCGGCTAAAACTCTCCCGCTTTCACCGGCAAAACTGAAAACAGCCAAGCCACCGAAAAAAGTGGCCGCTGCGGCCGTGGAAAACAAAGCTCCGCCTGTAAAAGCCGGGAATGACAAAGCTGATCCGGCCACTGCCGTGAGAACGGCAGCGAAATCAACCCCGAAAACAGCAGCGAAGCCAACTCCAGAGGAGCGATATCGCATGGTGGAAACGGCCGCTTACTTCATTGCCGAGCAGCATGGTTTTCAGGGACGTTCTGATGAGCATTGGGCTGAGGCTGAACGTGAAATAGCCGCGAAGCTGGGGCAATGATTTCCTGATCAGGCAATAATACTCGAGCGCGAATCCATCGCGATCATCCAGCCTGGGCTTGACGTGTGTTGCGGGCTCGGGACGCATTTGAGCAAATGCGCATTATCCGTTGCTGAAAAATTTGGGCCGGAGAGCCACCAGCCTTCGTAGAAGGCTGGTGTAGCGGCGAATGATTACTTCTTGGCGCCGTTAACTGCGGTTTTAAGCGTTGCTCCAGCCTTGAAAGCCGGAACCTTGGCAGCTTTGATCTTGATGGCTTCACCAGTGCTTGGATTACGACCGGCACGTGCAGCACGCTTGCGCACCTCGAAGGTACCGAAGCCAACCAGAGCGACATTGTCACCTTTCTTCAGTGTGTTGGTGACGATTTCAATCAGCGCGGAAATATTGCGATCAGCGTCTGCCTTTGAGCTGCCTGTCTTGTCGGCCAATGCATCTATCAGTTCTTTTCTGTTCATGTTTTTTCCTTATGTTGTTATTACTGCACGTGCAGCGGTTAAGAGTTTAGCACCAGTGGATGGTGATTTATACCTTTCTCAATCTGGCGGAATGTGCTATCCCGCCGCATTTGCGGCTACTTGGCCCGCCCGTATTTGGCGGTGAAACTGGCTTTGTCGAGCATATTTGCATGGATCATGTAGCCGGTCAGCGCTGCTGTGGCGTCGGCCGGAACTTCAAGCTTGTCGGTTTTCAGCGCGTAAACGGTGAAAATATAATGATGCGGCTTATCGCCCTGCGGCGGGCAGGTGCCGCCCCATGCCGCCACGCCGTAGTCGGTGCGGCCCTGTACCGCGCCTTTGGGCAGGGTCGTGCTGTTGAGCGCACCCGCGTTCGAGGCCAGTTCGGATACATCCGCCGGGATGTTGATCACCACCCAGTGCCACCATCCCGATCCCGTCGGCGCA
>JAJZEQ010000280.1 GCA_021851345.1 Pseudomonadota bacterium | reverse complement strand
CGATCTGAAAACACCGCGCATACCGTCGCCCGCGTGCAGGCGGCCTGGCAGGCCTGCGGCGCGAATATCCACCTGCTTACCCATGCAGAACACGATGCGGTGTTCGCCGCGGTGAGTCATCTGCCGCACCTGCTTTCGTTCGCACTGGTGCACGACCTGGCGCAGCGCGATAATCGCGACCTGCTGCTGTCCTTTGCCGCCAGCGGCTTTCGCGACTTCACCCGCATCGCCGCCAGTTCGCCGGAGATGTGGCGCGACATCTGCCTCGCGAATCGAGAAGCATTGCTGAAGGAATTGCAGGCTTACATCGCGGAACTGAACCGGATGAGCGCAGCGCTGGCTGCAGGAGACGCGGCCCGGCTCGAACAGACCTTCCATGCCGCAAGCGAGCTGCGCTCAAACTGGACAGAAAAACAGTGACCGCGATAAAGAATATTTCCAACAAGCAGCTCTGGTTGCTGCTGGTTGCCGTCGCGGTGATCTGGTTCTCCAATCTCGAATACCGCAAACTGATCAAGCCGGACGAGGGCCGCTATGCCGAGATTCCGCGCGAGATGGTGGCCAGCGGCGACTGGGTGACGCCGCGCCTGAACGACCTCAAATATTTCGAGAAGCCGCCGCTGCAATACTGGGCGACCGCTGCCGCTTACGAATTGTTCGGCGAGCACCAATGGACTTCACGGCTGTGGGATGCGCTGACCGGTTTTGCCGGCATCCTGCTGGTGTGGTTCGCCGGCCTGCGTTTGTTCGGGCGCGAGGCGGCGAACTATGCCGCGATACTGCTGGGCGGCAGCATGCTGTATGCGCTGTTGGGACACATCAACACGCTGGACATGGGCGTCACATTTTTTCTCACGCTGGGCATCGTTGGCCTGTTGCTCGGCCAGACCGAAACCCGCAGTAAAAAACAGCGCGGGTGGATGTTGCTGGCCTGGGCTGCACTGGGCCTGGCGGTATTGAGCAAGGGCTTGATGGGGTTGGTGCTGCCCGGTACGGCATTGTTTCTCTATGCGGTGGTGCAGCGCGATTTTTCGGTGTTCAAGCGCATGCATTGGCTGGCCGGCATGGCGGTGTTTCTGCTGGTCACCGCCCCGTGGTTCTACCTGGTAATGAAAGCCAATCCGGAATTCTTCCAGAAGTTTTTCATTTACGAACATTTCACGCGCTTCACCACCAAAGAGCTGGGGCGCTATCAGCCATGGTATTACTTCGTCCCGGTGTTGCTGACCGGCATGTTGCCGTGGACGGTGCTGATGTTCGATACCCTGATCAATGCATGGCGCGGTAGCGCTCTGCCGGGAGCTGCCCGGGGGACTTTCAATGCCGCGCGCTTTTTGCTGGTCTGGTCGGTGTTCATCTATCTGTTTTTTACCATCTCGGATTCCAAGCTTCCTTCCTATCTGTTGCCGATGTTTCCGGCGCTGGCGCTGCTGATGGGCAAGCAACTGGCCGGGATGAGCCCGCGCAGACTGTTCTGGCTGATCGCCCCTGTCCTGCCGCTGACCCTGCTGGGCCTGGGACTGGCGCCGTTTACCGCGCGGCTGGCGGACACGCCGCTGCAAGTTCAGGGATACAGCGCATATGCCGGTTGGCTGGAGGCCGCGGCACTGGTCTGGTCGCTGGGCGTGATCGCCGCGCTGGTGTTGTTGCGCCGCCCAAACGCTGTCAAAGCGCACAAGCCCATGGCAGTGCTGGTGCTGGCGCTGAGCTCGCTGATCGCCGCGCAGCTCGGCACCTCCGGCTACAACACGATAGCGAAGGAGCGCTCCGGCTACTACATCGCCGAGGCGATCCGTCCCTACGTCAACCCGGATGAGCCGTTCTATTCGGTGGACACCTACGAACAGACCCTGCCGTTCTACCTGAAACGCACCTTTACGCTGGTGCAGTACCAGGATGAGATGGCATTCGGTATCATGCAGGAACCGCAGCGCTATATACCCGACTACGTCGGCTTCGCGAAGGTCTGGCAGGCGCAAGCGGCGGCGCTGGCAATCATGCCGGTGGACACATACCAGCGACTCAAACAAATGGATTTTGCGATGAAAATAATCTATGAAGATGCGCAATACATCGTGGTAAAAAAACCATGAATTTAATCAGCTTCGGCCTGATTTTCACCGGCGTGATGCTCAACGCTGCCGCGCAGATACTGATGAAGGCGGGCACCAACGCGATCGGCCATTTCGAATTCAGCGTGGAGAACATCACGCCGATAGGCTGGAAGCTGGCGACCGAATGGCACATCATCGTCGCGCTGTGCTGCTATGCGCTGAGCGTGGTGATCTGGATACTCGCGCTGTCGCGCGTGCCGGTCAGCATCGCGTTCCCGATGCTGTCGATGGCCTATGTGGTGAATGCCCTGGCAGCCTGGTATCTGCTTGGCGAAGCCTTCAACCCGACCAAGCTCGTGGGCATGGGGGTGATTATTCTGGGTGTCATCATTATTTCGCGGGCTTAAGAACTATTCCGTCATTCCGGCGCAGGCCGGAAACCAGCGGGTCTATTCAAAATGCCCTTGAGGAAACGCAGATTAAATCGTCATTGCGAGGAGCATAGCGACGTGGCAATCCAGGATTCATTTGAAATCAAAAACTGGATTGCCACGCTTCGCTCGCAATGACAGTTTGGGAGAATAATTCTGCGTTTCCTTAAGGTTTTGTCTTCGCGTGGAGAAGGACTTGTTTCTGACCGGATTCCGGCCTGCGCCGGAATGACGAATTTATAGAAGACTCTTTTCGGATATATTTTATGACCAACTTTTTACCATTTTCCAGGCCCACAATAGACGAAGCGACCATCGCCTCGGTCGCCGAAGTGCCGCGTTCCGGCTGGATCACCAGCGGCCACAAGGTGCAGGAATTCGAGAAACAGCTTTCCGCCTATTTCGGCGGGCGTCCGGTGCGCACCTTCAATTCCGGCACCTGCACGATGGAGATTGCGCTGCGCATCGCGGGAATCTGCGCGGGCGACGAGGTCATCACGACGCCGATCTCCTGGGTGGCGACCGCGAACGTGATCATCGAGGTCGGCGCGACGCCGGTGTTCGCCGACATCGACCCGGTCACGCGCAACATCGACCTGGACAAGCTGGAAGCCGCGATCACGCCGAGAACCCGCGCGATCATCCCGGTTTACCTGGCCGGCAAGCCTGTGGACATGGACAGGCTGTATGCGATTGCGGACAAATACAATCTGCGCGTGATCGAGGATGCCGCCCAGGCGATAGGCTCTAGCTGGAAGGGGAAACCGATAGGCTCGTTCGGCGATTTCGTCTCGTTCAGCTTTCAGGCCAACAAGAACATCACCACCTCCGAAGGAGGCTGCCTGGTGTTGAACGACGAGATAGAGGCAACATTTGCAGAGAAGTACCGGTTACAGGGCGTGACTCGCAGCGGCTGGGACGGCATCGAAGTGGACGTGCTGGGCGGCAAGTTCAACATGACCGACATCGCCGCCGCGATCGGCCTGGGCCAGTTTGCAAAATTGGATGCCATCACCGCGCAGCGGCGCAAACTTGCGAAACATTATTGCAAGACGCTGGGCAGGGATTTCGAAAAGCAGACCGGCGCGCAACTGCCGCCCGCGGAGTTCGAATCGACCAACTGGCACCTGTTCCAGGTCGTGCTGCCGGAACGCATCACCCGTCCCGAGTTCATGGCGAAAATGAAGGAACGACACAACATCGGCGTCGGCTTCCACTACGCGCCCATCCATCTTTTCAAGCTGTATCGCGAGCGCGGCTTTAGGGAAGGCATGTTCCCGGTCGCAGAGCGCGTCGGCAGGCAGATCGTTTCGCTGCCGATGTTCTATGCGATGAATGAGGCGGATGTGGAGCGCACATGCGTGGCGATGTGCGAAGTGCTGGAAGCAGTCGGCTAAATTATTTTAGTTCACAATGACCACTCCAATGTTTCTGGTCGACAAAGGCATCCTTGAACTGGAGTCGAAAGCCGGGTAGGTCGGGTTAGCGCAGCGTAACCCGACAAATTTTTGGGTTACGGTCTTGCGACCTAACCCAACCTACATAACACATATTCCCGATTTCGTTATCTGCGCCCCATGCGGTAAAATGCCGCCCTTATGGAAACTTCCAGAAATTCACTTTTGCGGGATGAAGCGCAAGGAGCCGCGCAGCGAATGACGAGACATATCAGATTGATAGGCGAGGAATGAGCGAGCACGCGACACCGCGATTCGCCCGCAAAATGAATTTATGAGCACACCCAATCTTTCCGTCGTCATCCCCGTCTACAACGAAGAACAGGGCTTGCAGGCCCTGTTCGACCGTTTGTATCCGGCGCTGGACAAGCTCGGCATCAGTTATGAAATCTTGTTCGTCAACGATGGCAGTCGCGACCGTTCCGCCTCTATCCTGCGCGAGCAGTTCCAGAAGCGCCCCGACGTGACGCGGGTGATCCTGTTCAACGGCAATTTCGGCCAGCACATGGCGATCATGGCGGCGTTCGAACAGAGCCGCGGGCAGCGCATCGTCACGCTGGACGCCGATCTGCAGAATCCGCCCGAGGACACAGGCCTGCTGCTGGCGAAAATGGACGAGGGGCACGATTATGTCGGCTCGATCCGCCGCCAGCGCAGCGACAGCTGGTGGCGCCATGTGGCGTCGCGCATGATGAACCGGCTGCGCGAGCGCATCACGCGTATTCATATGACCGACCAGGGTTGCATGTTCCGCGCCTATGACCGCCGTATCGTGGATGCGATCAATAGTTGCAAGGAGGTGAGCACCTTCATACCGGCGCTGGCCTATACCTTCGCGCGCAATCCCGCCGAAGTGGTGGTGGGGCATGAAGAGCGCGAGGCGGGCGAATCGAAGTATTCGCTGTACAGCCTGATCCGCCTTAACTTTGATCTGATGACCAGTTTTTCTCTGGTGCCGCTGCAACTGTTTTCGATGCTGGGCATCGCGATCTCGATGCTGTCGGCGTTTTTCGTGGTGTTCCTGGTGTTGCGCCGCATCATAATGGGGCCGGAAGCGGAGGGGCTGTTCACGCTGTTCGCGATAGCCTTCTTCCTGATCGGCATTACGCTGTTCGGCATCGGCCTGCTGGGTGAATACATCGGGCGAATTTACCAGCAAGTGCGCCACAGGCCGCGTTATCTGGTTGAGGCGATACTTGAACAGGACAAGATGCAAGGTGCAAGAGACAAGGGGAAAGCCGAGTCGGCGGCTCAACTATGAGTAGCGCTGTTGTGTTTGCGTATCATAATGTCGGCGTCCGTTGTCTGAGTGTATTGCTCGCGCACGGCGTGGATGTCGCGCTGGTGGTGACGCATAAAAACAACCCGAAAGAAACCATCTGGTT
Organism: Pseudomonadota bacterium; assembly: GCA_021851345.1. Classification (GTDB taxonomy): domain Bacteria; phylum Pseudomonadota; class Gammaproteobacteria; order Burkholderiales; family Gallionellaceae; genus Gallionella. Next base: position 4,657 of record JAJZEQ010000280.1, on the reverse strand, counting down.
CGACAGCATCGCCGAGCTGGCCGCATTGCACGGCATTCCGACCATCACGCCGGACAACCCGAATACCCCGGAAGTCATCGCGCAGATCCGCGCGCTGCAGCCGGATTTCTTCTTTTCATTTTATTACCGCGAAATGCTCAAGCGCGAGTTGCTGGAAATACCGAAGCGCGGCGCGCTGAACATGCACGGTTCGCTGCTGCCGAAATACCGCGGCCGCGTGCCGGTGAACTGGGCGATAATCCACGGCGAGACCGAAACCGGCAGCACGCTGCATTACATGACCGAGAAGCCGGACAACGGCGATATCGTGGCGCAGCAGGCTGTGCCTATCCTGCCGAATGACACGGCGCTGCAGGTGTTCCAGAAGGTGACCGTCGCGGCGGAGATGGCGTTGAACGATGTGTTGCCCGCGTTGCTGGCCGGCACTGCGCCGAGGATCAGGCAGGATCTGGGCAAGGGCGGGTATTTCGACGGGCGCAAGGCGGAAGACGGTGTTATCGATTGGTCGCAGTCGGCGCAGGCGATACATAATCTGGTGCGCGCGGTGGCACCGCCTTATCCGGGCGCGACAACGCATCTGACGGGCAAGACTATGCGCGTCCTGCAGACGCTGGTGACAAAATGTACTGCGGCCGGGAAAGAGCAGCCAGCCTTCTATGTGAAAGAGGGCAGGGCGTATGCGATCTGCGGGCAGGGTGTGTTGCGCGTGGTGCAATTTGAGCTGGATGGAATCGCGATGAGCGCGGCGGAATTTGCGGCGAAGTACGGCGCACAGAGATTTGAATTTAATTGTTAAGGAAATAAAATGAAAAAAGTACTGATACTCGGCGTGAACGGTTTTATCGGACACCATCTTTCCAACCGCATCCTTGCGACGACCGACTGGGAAGTCTACGGCATGGACATGAGCACAGACCGCATCACCGACCTGATCGGCAAGCCGCGCTTCCATTTCTTCGAGGGCGACATCACGATCAACCGGGAGTGGGTCGAGTACCACGTCAAGAAGTGCGATGTGATTTTGCCGCTGGTCGCGATCGCGACACCGTCAACCTACGTGAAGCAGCCGCTGCGCGTGTTCGAGCTGGACTTCGAGGCCAATCTGCCCATCGTGCGCGCGTCGGTCAAGTACGGCAAGCATCTGGTGTTCCCCTCGACTTCGGAAGTGTACGGCATGTGCCACGACGAGGAATTCGACCCGGCAGAATCCGAACTGATCTGCGGCCCGATCAACAAGCCGCGCTGGATCTATTCCTGCTCCAAGCAGCTGATGGACCGCGTGATCTGGGGCTATGGCATGGAGGGCTTGAACTTCACGCTGTTCCGCCCGTTCAACTGGATAGGCGCCGGTCTGGATTCGATCCATACGGCAAAGGAAGGCAGCTCGCGCGTGGTCACGCAATTCCTCGGCCACATCGTGCGCGGCGAGAACATCAGCCTGGTGGACGGCGGGCACCAGAAACGCGCCTTCACCTATATCGACGACGGCATAGACGCGCTGATGAAGATCATCGAAAACAAGAACGGCATCGCCACCGGCAAGATCTACAACATCGGCAACCCGACCAACAACTACGCGATTCGCGACCTGGCCGACATGATGCTGAAGCTGGCGAAGGAATATGCCGAGTATCGCGACTCCGCCGCCAAGGTGAAGATCGTCGAGACGACTTCTGCGGCGTATTAAGGCAAGGGTTATCAAGACGTGCAGAACCGTGTGCCCAAGATCACCAACACGTGTGAAGAGCTGGACTGGAAGCCGACCATCAACATGGCCGACACGTTGCGCAACATCTTCGATGCGTATCGCGGTCAAGTCGCCGAAGCGCGCAAGCTGGTCGACTAAATGCGGGGTTCTGGAGCAAAGGGGCGGGGCTTTGCCCCGCTTTTTTATCCATGATCCAGAATTCTATATCCTGTTTTTCTAACCCAGAATCCCGCCATGAAAAAACAACTCGCTCTTAAAATCGACGTGGATACTTATCGCGGTACCCGAGAAGGGGTGCCGCGCTTGGTTGAAGTGTTGCAACGCTATCACGCGCAAGCCACCTTCTTTTTTTCGCTAGGTCCGGATCATACGGGCCGTGCGATCAAGCGGGTGTTCCGTCCCGGCTTTTTGGGCAAGGTGTCGCGCACTTCGGTCGTCGAGCATTACGGCATCAAGACCCTGTTGTACGGCACGCTGTTGCCCGCGCCCGACATCGGCAGGAAATGCGCCGGCATCTTGCGCGGCGTGCGCGACGCGGGCTTCGAGGTGGGCATCCATTGTTATGACCACATACGCTGGCAGGATTATGTGGTCAATAAAGGCGAAGCGTGGACGCAGCGCGAGCTGCAACGCGCGGTGGATCGCTACACGGAGATTTTCGGCGATGCGCCCCACGCGCACGCCGCCGCCGGTTGGCAGATGAATCGCCACGGCTCGCGTTTCTTGCAACGCCTGGGTATGAGCTACGGCTCGGATACGCGCGGCACGCATCCTTTCATACCCACCTGGAATGCCGAGATCATCGCCTGCCCGCAATTGCCCACCACGCTGCCCACGCTGGATGAGCTGATGAATCGCGATGGCATCACGCTGGACAATATCGCGCAGCATGTCCTGCAACTGACCGAGCATGCACCAGAAACTGGCCACGTGTATACGCTGCACGCCGAGTTGGAGGGGCAGAAATGGATGCCGATATTCGAACAGCTGCTGCAAGGCTGGCAAGCACAAGGTTATGAATTGGTTTCTATGCGGCAATATTTGCAGGGGCTGGATGTCGGCGCGTTGCCGCGCCACGGAGTGCAGATGCGCGAGGTGGCCGGCCGGGTCGGTACACTGGCGGTGCAAGCCGGTTAGTTATGTGGGTTCGATGAGCCTAGCCGGGGAAGCCAGGTAAGGCGATCTGGCGAGTTGAGGCGAAGGTATAATGTGCGCCTTTGCCGCGGCTGTTTCCCATTTTTTCTTGGAGTTGTCTTGTTTAAGCTCATCGGTGTCATTGCGGGTTATTATTTCTTTGGTTTCTTCGGCGCGTTGTTCGGCTTTTTCGCTGGATCGTTCGTTGATCGCATCAGGGCGTATGGCTCGGGCGGTGTGAACCCGTTGCAGAACGCGTTGCGCCAGGCTGTGTTCCTCGAGACGGTATTCATATCGATGGGGAAGTTGGCCAAGGCGGACGGCCATGTTTCGCAAGATGAGATTGACCACGTCGAGCAGTTCATGCAAAAACTGGGTATGACTGCGGAGCATCGCCAGCAAGCCATCGAGCTGTTCAAGAAAGGTGCCGCTCCGGCATTCGATATAGCGCCGACTTACCAGCGATTCATGGCGATTTGCGGCCATACGAAGAATCTGAAAGAGGTGTTGCTGGTCTATCTCATCGTGATGGCCTTGGCGGACGGGCATTTCCATCCGGCCGAGGAAGCGTTGCTCACCGATATCGCCGCGCGTCTTGGTTATGGCCAAGCGGCCTTAAAAAACATGATGGATATGGTGCTGAACCAGTCGCATTTTTCTGGCGGCGCGGTCACGACAGCCGATGCTCTGGAGGATGCCTATAAGGCTTTGGGCGTGACCAGAGACAGTAGCGATGCCGAGATCAAACGCGCTTATCGCAGGCTGATGAGCCAATACCACCCGGACAAGCTGATCGGTCAGGGTATGCCGGAAGATATGATCGCCATGGCGACCGAGCAGGCCAAGGAGATCCAGCTGGCCCACGACTTGATCAAGAAACACAGGAATATTTGAGCCGTTGTGGAAAGGGTGCAGATGCCTCCGTACCGACAAAACCGTAGTTATTCTTACAGGATAAATGATGTCCAGCGCGCTTCCCGTATTCTCCCTGCTTGAAACGCGTGTCCTCGGTGTCCTCGCGGAAAAACAACGCACCGTCCCCGACAGTTATCCGTTGACGCTGAACTCCCTGGTGTCGGGCTGCAACCAGAAGAGCAGCCGCGATCCGGTCATAGAAGCTTCCGAGGCGGAAGTTCAGGCGGTGCTCGATAACTTGAGGACGTTGTCGCTGATCGTTGAAACGAGCGGGGGTAGGACATCGCGCTATGGCCACAACATCGAGCGGGTGCTGCACATTCCTTCGCAGTCTCTGGCTTTGCTGACCATGCTGATATTGCGCGGCCCGCAGACCGCGGGTGAGTTGCGTATCAGTTGCGAGCGGTTGCACAAGTTCGCCGACATTTCTTCGGTCGAAAGTTTTCTGATGGAGTTGGTTGAGCGCCCGGCAGGCGGTTTGGTGGTCGAGTTGTCGCGCCAGCCCGGCGCACGCGAGAACCGCTGGTCGCATCTGCTCTCAGGCATGCCTGTTAACGGTACCGACATGCCGGCCAGTCCCGCGAGTATGGCATCGGTGGGCGAAATCGCCGCACTCAAGGCCAATATGAGCAAGTTGGAAGCGGAGGTGGGCGAGCTTAAGGCGCTAATGACAAAGTTGTGCGTCGAGTTGGGCATTTCCGTATTATGATTCCAGGCTCCGTAGTGTCAGGGAATCCGGCAGGCACAAGCCTGCTTGATGATTAAATTGGAGGGTATTCATGCTGTATTCGATAATCGGGCGAGATGTGCCTAATAGTCTGGAGCGACGTGTGGCGGCACGCCCCGCGCATGTGGCGCGGCTGCAATTGCTGCAAACCGAAGGACGGCTGGAATCATAAT
>JAJZEQ010000204.1 GCA_021851345.1 Pseudomonadota bacterium | reverse complement strand
GTACCACGCAATCCCGGGCGTGGAACGATGCACCCGCCCGGGTTAAACTTCAAAAGAGATCGGGCTGTTTGTTCGCGTACCCTAGCCAACGCTCGAAAGCACCGGGCACGTTGCAGTAGTCACGAATTGCATCCAGAAATCTTTCATTTTTCGCTTGTGTTACAACCATTGCGATAACTTGCACTGAATCCCCCATCTCGAAACAGGTGTCGAACGTCCGCTCGCCTAATTCCTCCCAGCCTTCGTCCCAAAGCCGGTAATGACAGATGTCATCAACCAGGCCATGCTTGAAAGCCAGCGCAAGAAATTCGGCACGGTATCTGACCCCATTGACCAGTCCAACTTTTCGACGTAAATCATGCAACCTGTCGATGATTGTCTTTTGGTGAGACCTTTTTACGGGATGCTTACTCATTGACCACCTCCCCTGCTTTCACAGATTCAGTGCCTGCCTTGAGTATCTTGTTCGCCGCTGAAAACACCCGTGCCGCGCTCTTCTTGCCAAACTCTTCGGCTTGAACCGTTGAACCCAGCCAGTCCTGAATATAACCGCGACTTTCTTCAAGCCCCGGCAATCCAAGTGTTGCACAGCATAGATAAGCCACGGATTCCGCTTCGGCTTCCTTGATGTCTCTTGCCATCGAGCTGCCGTCTGCCATGTGCGCCTCTTTCGAATGCAACAGGCAGTGAGCCATTTCGTGGAACAACGTCTTCCACGGCATAGCCGCAACCGGGTTGATCGCCAGCCTCTTCTCGTTTGGAATGGCATAACCTTGGGTATTGCCGCTCAACAACTCGAATTTGCCTTCCGTAATCCCTAACGAGAGTAGAGCTTTCACCTTGTCCCATTCAGGAATAACGACTTCGTGCGCATACTCCGCGCCTTCTGTTTGGCTCAGTGCAAACCAATTGTTCTTCAGCACAAAAATCGTGCGTCCCGAACCCTTGTCTTGCGTGTTGGCATCGGCTTCTGCGTTAGCTGCGCCGCTTTCATCCTCGTCTTTCGATTTGAACTTGACGGTAACAGGCATCACCAAAGCAATTGCCTTCTGTCCTTTTTGTACAAGCCGTCCCAATTGCTTCCATTTGTTGAAGGAGGCGATGGGAGACAGCGGCAATCTCTTTGCCTGTAATTGCAAGGCTGCGAGAATGGCATTGCCAAGGCTGTAATCATGGAATACCGAATACGCCTCAGAAATCTTTCCTGGGCAGGAAAGCGCGTCTGAAAACAGCTTTGCCCAGTCTGGGCGGTTTGATTTTTCTTGCACGGTGAACTCCTCTTTAATGAAAAAGCGGGATCACCATGCCCCAACCGGGATCTGGTGATCCCGCCTGGGTTAAGTTCGCCGGATTGAACGGCGAATTATTTTTACTTACTTGCTCTGAACTTCAAGCCAGCAAATGTTTAATGAGATGAAGCGTGATGCTCATCTTTTTGTTTGGTTGGATGCTTGCTGCTATACCACGCAATCAATCCGAAAGCGGATATTACGAGAAACAGAGCCAACAATGCGCCGATCTGATTGGCTGGCATTTTAGTCACCATCCTTTCTTAAAATAAAGGCGAAAATATAAGCGGCAACAGCACCAAGTATCAGTGCGATGCCATATACCACTTTATGTTGTCGGTAAACCATCCGCCGACACCACCAAATAGAGATCCAACAGCCACATTGTCACTTGCAGCGGCAAGACCATCCTTTTGTTTCAAGTTCATAAAATACCTCTTTTTGTCAAAAAAATACAAGTCTTTGCAAAAAAGGGACACCGTGCCCTTGCGGGGAAGTGTCCCCGCTTGGGTTAAGTTCGCCGGAATGTCCGGCGATTTATTTACAGACTACTTGCTATGCTTGTTCATATACCAAGCCAGGGCGGTTATAAATACAACCATAATCCCAATAAAAACCAAAGATTCAGTCGTCATTGTCGTCCCCTTTTCTTAATGTCAAACCGACAATTATAATCCAGCCAGAAGCCGTTGTTAGATACAGCATGGTTTCCCATCCTATTTTTCGATCTACGACTCCGCCAACTATCATCGCAACTATACACGCTGTTGCAAGATTGTCAGCAACCTTGGCAAGACCTTCTTTTTGCTCTTTGTTGAATCTCAATTCGTGCCTCCTTTCGTTGATTAAAGGGACACGCCCGCACGGGGATATGTCCCCGGTTGGGTTGAAATAAAAATCAAATTGCCCAAACACCTCGCTCGACAGATTGCGCCGTCAATTGCAGTGTTTGCCGTAGCTGAACCCCTTACCGTCTTTCCGGTAAACGTTTCCCACCTGACAGCTGCAAGACCATGGGTTCCGTCGGGCAGGAGTAAATCATTGGAGGTAAAAAAGTATGTCGCTCCTTTGATTTTTGCTGTGCCCAGGAATGAAGTTTTCCCATCTGCATCCTGTGTTACCCGGAAACGGGTAAAACCATCAACTTCAATCAGGTTGCTCATATCAGCCCCCGTTCGGCAAAAGAAAATGTGCTTTCGTCCCCGACAATGAAATGATCGAGAACTCGCACATCTACTAATGCAAGAGCTTGTTTGAGCACATCCGTAAGCATGCGGTCGGCACTGCTTGGCTCAGCCCGCCCTGACGGGTGGTTGTGACAAAGCATTACTGCCGCCGCATTGTGTGCCAGGGCGCGTTTGACAACCTCACGCGGATACACGCTGGTTTGTGTCAAGGTGCCGTGAAACAGTTCTTCTGCGGCAATTAGTTGGTGTTGTGCGTCGATAAACAACGCCACAAACACCTCTTGCTGCCGCCCACCCAGCAACAACCTCAAATAATCCTTAACGTCCCTGGGGGAGTTCAGGTTAATCGGATGCTGGGTGATCTCCTCTGACAGCGCACGCATGACCAACTCTTTTGCTGCCAGGATGGTGTGAGCGGGCGTATAGGTCGCTTCTTTTTCGCAGACAGCAGAAGTTTGGCGGTTGGCACGCATTCCAAATAAAACGGAAAGCGGCGTTTGCGAAAGTGTTTTTGCCTTGGTCTTTCCGACCAGCATAGTCAGCAAGTCGGAAGTGCTCAGGCTTTGTGTCGCGATATTTTGGTAGCTCAACTGGTGTCTCCTTTTTAATGAAAACAAGCGGAGACACCCTGCCCCAACGGGGAACGATGTCCCCGCTTGGGTTTTGTTTTGGCCGTGCTAGAATGTCGTCATGGACAAATCTTGCAAACCGGATTTAACTGTTATTGCTGGCGGCAGAAGCGAGCTTGAGTGTCGCTTGGTAACGGCTCTTTTTACTCCTTACCTACCAGATAATCAGGCAATTATTGAACAGCTTTCAGGGCAGTTGAAGCCGCGAATTACGCCAGCTTCCCTAACTCTATTCTCGCAAGAACTTCCTCGTCGATAAGTCTTAACGCGAGTCTTACGTCGGACATGCCGTCGCGCGACACCGATTTCGTCTTTGACAGAATCAATTGACGGCGTGCTTCAATTTCGCTGTCACTAGAATTTTCCAACCACAAAATAAATGCCTTGATTGTTTCCTTGTTCATGGTGTGACTCCTCTTTTTAATTAAAAAAAGCGGAGACCACCTTCCCTTGCGGGGAGTGTATCCCCGCTGGGTTTAGGTACTGCGTCAAACTTCAATTCACCTGGACTGCACTGGTGACAAACTCCGGCAGATATATGCTTTCGCCTGTATCGGCGTCAAACTTCAATTCACCTGGACTGCACTGGTGACTTCCTCGGTACTCCTTAAGGCACTTGCGTGTCGCCTGTTTTTGAATTGGTCAGGTGCCAATATCGACCGAGCAATAAGCTGCGGTTTGGATTCTGGTTATTATAGCGCACTCCGCGAATGCGCTATAAAAACCACCCCATTTAAGGGGTGGGTAAATTTAGACTGTTTCCGCCGCCGTTTCTTCAACAGCAGTGTTTTCGCCCTTGTTTAAGTCGAGCTCGGTTTCGATTTCTCGTTTCCGTTGTTTCAACCACTCCCACCGCGCAGCCTTGTCAAACGACTTTGCGGCTTCGGCATGAATGTCGGCCATGCGTTTCTCGGTTCTTGCCAGATGCTCCTGATCTTCCAGAAGCCACCCATCCATACTGTTGAGCGAGTTTTCGAGTACACGCACAAAACCTTGCGCTGATTCCGCCTGGCCGCACCGATACTCAACACTTCCCAGAATACACAGCATCCTGGACTCAAGTGCCGTTGATTTCACGGCAATCCGGAATCCGGCAATCTGACCGATTTCGCGATCATCGCCTGACCGAACTCCATACACAGCGTGCAATACCGCCTTCCCCGCTTCGGCGCGTTCCGTATAGCGCCTTCCCTCTACTTCCATCAGGAATTTGCTACCTGACACGTCTTGTCGAGAAGCCATGTCGGACTCAATGCCGGTAATTCGGGCCTGAATACGCACGATGCGACCTGGCAGACTGGCCAGCTCCTGCTTGTTGCGCCATTGTTGCTGGTCCCATTGGGATTTAAGCAACGACAGCTTGGCAAGCTCGGTGTCAACACCTGCTTTTTCCAACACCAGCGGATTGCCCGATGCCAAGGCTTTCACCTCTGCATATGACAGCGCGGCCAATTCAACGTCCTCTACACTGCGCATCCCGGTATCCCCTTGCATGACTTGAGCGATGAATCTCGCCTTGGTCTCAAGGGTCTGCCACATGTAGGCATCAAACGAGCCTTCGGTTACATAACGGTAGATGCGCACGCGCTCATTCAGGTTGCCCTGACGAATAATGCGCCCTTCCCGTTGTTCCACATCCGAGGGTCTCCACGGAGCGTCCAGATGATGCAACGCCGCCAGCCGAGTCTGGATGTTTGTCCCAACCCCCATCTTCTGCGTACTGCCCAGCAGGATGCGGATACGCCCATCACGCGCGGCTTTGAAAAGCTCTTCCTTGGCGGAATCGCTCTCATAGTCGTGAATGAAGGCAATGTCCTCGATTGGAACGCCTCTCTCTACCAAATTTTGACGCAACGCCTGATAAACACTGAACCGACCGTTTTCCACCGGCGTGGACAAATCGCAAAACACGACTTGAATACCACGGAACAGACTGGTTTCCCCCCAGATACCGAAAACTCTCTCGGCACAATGGTTCACCTTGCCATCCTCGACTTCAGCGAATGAATCTATCAAACGCATATCCAACGCAGCCTTGCGACCCTCATTGGTGATTGCCAACATGTTGTCCTCGGAAGGACTAACGCTACCGTTTCTGATCGCTTCTGCCCGTCCCACGAGGGTTTGAACAAACGCTTTCAAATCCGCTGTCGGCTTTATTGTTACTGTTTCTTTGTGCGCGACCGGCACGGGCAGCTTCAACATTTCCGCAGTACGAATATCCGCCACCTCGCCGAACATAGACATCAGTTCCGGCAAATTGACGAACCGCGCAAAGCGGGTGTGCATCCGATACCCTCTACCATCTGGAGCAAGCTCCAGAGCCGTCACCGATTCGCCGAAGTTGCCCGCCCAGGTGTCAAACATCCCCACCCGAAAGGCTTCCATCGTCTTCGGTTGCAGGTATCGCTGCATGACCCACATTTCGGCCATGCTGTTCGATACCGGCGTGCCTGTCGCAAACACCACACCTGCCCTGCCCTTGTGTTTTGTCATGACGTTGCGTGTTTTGACGAACATGTCGAATGCCCGCTCCGAATTGCTGTTAGGCAATCCGGCCACCCGCGTCATCTTGCTGAACCTCCACAAGTTCTTGAACGTGTGCGCTTCATCTACAAACAGCCAATCAATACCCAGCTGCTCAAAGGACAGAATGTCATCCTTTTTATTTGCCCCTGACAGTTTCGCCAGTTTGGCTTCCCATGATTTTTTCGCACGGGCCAACTCTTTGATGATGCGATTACCGCGATCCTGCTTTTCAGCACGAATGGCATCTTCAATGAGGTCGATTTCATTCTGGATGTATTCCTCCATAAACTCATCGCTCATCTTGATGCGCTCGAACGAAGCATGTGTAATCAGTACACCGTCCCAATCGCCGGTGGCGATACGGGAAAGAAGCTGACGACGCTTGTCGCCCTGAAGATCGTCTTTCGACGCTATCAGGATATTCGCACCGGGATACGCGCGCAGAAACTCGGCTGCAAACTGGTGAAGCATGTGATTGGGCACCACATACATCGGTTTGCCGGCCTTGCCCAGGCGACGCAACTCCATGCCTGCACAGATGCAAGTCAGCGTTTTGCCCGCCCCAACTACATGGGCAAGCAAGGTGTTTACCTGACTTGCAACAATGCGCCAGATCGCATTTTTCTGATGAACGTGCAAACGATATAACCGTGAGAATCCCGGCAATACCAAATGCTGGCCATCGTACTGGCGTGACACGACACTATTGAACGTGTCGTTGTAAAGCCGCGCCAGCCTTGTTCCTCGCTCCTGATCAGACCACAGCCACTCCTGGAATTTCTCCCTGAGTGACTGCTGCTTTTCCCGTGCCGCGATGGTCTCCTTTTGGTTGACCACGCGCTTGTCACGATCAACAGGATCAGCGTCATGCACGGTTGGCACGGTTTGATTCAACGCATGGTCGAACAGATCTGCTGCATTGACCCGTTCTGTCCCAAACGTCTGCGTAGCTGCTATCGACGACCTGGCACTGTAATGCGGATCGACATTCCACGCGCCTGCTGTCTGGTTGAACGTCACGGCATTTCCGTCGCACTCCAATGTTTCATTGAGGAACGCTTCGTAATCTCCGGTTGGTATCCACGTTGAGCCGATGCGCGCCCCGATCTCGCCCGGGGTTAAATCATCGGGAATCACGGCTTCCAAGGCTTGCGCATTTCGGCTGTAACGCTCCCCCGACACCTTGGCGGCAGAAAGTTTTTTTCGGACATCACCCGACAAATAACCGTCCCTGGTTTCCCAATGTCCGGTTTCTGAATCGAGGAATAATGCACCTATTTCTTCGAGTTCCTTCATGGCTTCACTGCCTGGCTTCCCAAGCAATTCACCAATCCGATCCTCGACGATGCGTCCGCACTCGGAGAGACTAACCAGCAACGCCTCTCCCGATGTTTCACAATGCTCAACTTTCTTGAACACCCCAACCGTGCGCTGAGTAAATATGTCTGCCTTCTCGGCGGTTTGAGTTTCCTCATCCCAGCGTTCCAGCGACATCAGCAACGGCAGATCGGGATCGCTTTTGAAAGCGCCACGGTTTGCCTTGGCGGAAAGATTCCCGTATTTGGCAACGAAGTTGTCGTACTCGATGTTCAGCATCAACCGGTAAGCGGCAAGAATCGCCTCATCCTCGGTTTCTACTTGTGATCGAATAATCTTGCGTGTCGCATCACGAATACTGCACATTCCCATGATGCGTTCCAAGGTCTTCTGCGGCGCGATGAACTGCAACGCCTCCAACCCGTCTGTTGTCTCAAACACCTGTCCGTTAATCACCCGAAAACCTGGGCGACCCTGGTCGTTGTAACCCAGAAGACGCGGAACAACCTTCGTCTCTTCGATCTCCTGAATCGTTGCGTAGATACTTTCTGGCAGCAGGGATACCTTTTCGGCCAGTGCGCTTTCAAAGTCGCCCTCGAATATGCAGCCGGTCGATTTCTGGTAGCCATTTTCAGCCAGTACAAGTTTGCCGATGACCCATTGAGGATTCGCGGCAAAATACTGGTTACAGGAGATCTGTTGCCTTCCCCTGTATTCATTCCTTCCCCCATAGATCGGGGAAGTGTCCGGCAGGACAATTGATTCCATCCAGCCTTTTTTACTGCTACGCCCTTCCAGCGGCTTTTGCAGCACCAGTATGTCGGTCGTGACTTCGGTGTTGGCCAGTTTCTTGAAAGCGGTGTTTGGAAGGCGAACAGCGCCAACCAGATTTGCTTTGCTGCCAAGATACTGCCTTACCTTGTCGTCACTCTTGTCCATTGTCCCGGAGGATGTAATGAACACAACCAGACCACCCGGCCTGACCACTTCCATTGCTTTCGCAAAGAAATAATCGTGGATCAGGAAGTTGGCGTAGGGAACGTTGCGCAGCTCGGGAACCTGGTAGTTACCGAACGGCACGTTACTAATTGCCAGATCATAAAACTCATCCGGCAGCTTTGCAGCTTCAAACCCGCTCTGTATGACGTTAACCCCAAAGTCCCCGTAAAGAACTTTCAGGATGCGCGCCGATAGTTGATCGAGCTCAATTGCTGTGCAGGTGCTTCTTTGCGCAATTTCCTGCGGCATCGCGCCGAGAAAATACCCTGCCCCGGCTGAGGGCTCAATGATGCGACCACCCTTAAAACCCAACCGTTCCACCATGCGCCACGTCGCCTCGATTACTTCCAGTGCGGTGTAGTGAGCGTTTGGCGTGCTGGCTTCAGCAGATTGATACTCATCTTCGCTCAGCAATGCCTTGAGGCGTTCGGCGCGGGCAACCCACGCTTCTTCCTTTTGGTCATGATTGAACGCTGCCGGAATACCACCCCAACCCGTGTACCGGTTGAGAGTTTCGCGCTCTGCCAGGTCCGGTTTTCTATTCTCGTTCTCCAGCTTGCGCAGGAGTTCGATTGCAGCAATGTTTGCCTCATATTTGGAAACGTTGCCAGACAAGCTGGAAAACGTCGCCGCATCGAAACGTGGCCATACTGCTTTTGTTGCCTCGTGTGCAGCTACCGGCTTTGGAAACTGGATGATTTCAGCTTTTTGCTGCGGGATAACGACAACAACAGGCTCTAAGGTTATTCGGTCTTCCGGCGCAAAACCGGGCAACCACATCATTGCTTCAGATAATTTCTTCAGTCTCACTGGTGTCTCCCTTCTGAAATAAAAAAGGGGACACCAGCCCCATACGGGAGTGTCCCCGTACGGGTTTGAATCTTTATTTGTTACTTTACGTTGCCTTTGCGATGGCTAGTTGTGCCGCCTGGTATGCGTCACAATCATCGGGAATTTCCCCGAATCGTCCATCCATATCATCAACAAACGCTTGCAACGCCTCCAGTAAATCAGGTGCGGCGGCGATAAGTTTTGCATTCGCCACCGTTTCTGATTCGCCTCTCGCCCAGGCAGGTAGCGATATCCTCGCCGTTCTGATTTGGGCAACGCGCTACGATCTCGGTGTTGGCGGTGTTATGCCACGGCCCTTGAGTGTGTTTCATTGGATACCTCCTTTCGGAGAGTAATCACAAACCGCCTCGCCTGTTGCCTTGTCGTAAACAGCCGACCAGTATCCATTACGGGACCAGCACTCCGCCTGGTGTATTGCTGCCGCGCGAGAGTATGACGACACCTGCATTGCTGCAGAATCATTCATGCCCGCATTGGTGCGCGGGTCGTGAACGGTTGCTACAGCGAGAAAGCATATTGATTCGCTGCTGTAAGACTCATAGCTGCGAATCCGGGACCGTCGATCAGTGTGATGCGATTTGATGTCGGCCTCATCTCCGTATTTCTTGACTGCATCCAGGAAACGCGACAAGTCGCAATCCTCTTCCAAATAAACCGTACCGCCGCGTCGGTAGCTGTACCGCGTAATTTGTTCGGCAATACCCAATTTGACCAGGTATTGCTTCTTGACAGCCAGCCACCCATGACCGGGGTCGGCGTAAAAATGAAAAACTTTTTTCATGGTGTCTCCTTCATTCGTTAAAACAAAAAAGGGACACCATGCCCTTGCGGGGAAGTGTCCCCGCTTGGGCTTACTGGTACTTCATCTCACCGTGCTTGCCTTGGTGACGCTATCGGTGCTTCTATAAGGACACTTGCGTGCCTCCTGTTTATTTGAATTGGTCAGGTCGCCAATATCAACCGAGCAATAAGCTGCGGCATGAATTCACTTTTTATAGCGCACTCGCTGAATGCGCTATAAAAATCCCCGCAAGCGGGGTAAAACTGTTGTCGGTCAGCATCCTCCTTGTGGGGTTATGCTTAACGAGAAACGGTTTTTTGGGCAGGTGCCTGATGCACACTACCGTTTAACGCATCCAGCCAATCCAACGATTTCATGCCTTGTGGAATGTCCTCTTCGGGTAGCTTGATGCCGGCC
>JAJZEQ010000020.1 GCA_021851345.1 Pseudomonadota bacterium | reverse complement strand
CCGATCTCACCTCCAGGAAAATCAGGATGGGCTCGGCACCGCGCCCCATCTTGCCGAGAAATCGCGCGTGCTCGATGTAAGCTGCCACACCCCCGGCGGACAACGAAGACAGCGCCACGCGCATGCAATCCGGAAACACCTCGGCCACACGCGGGAAGCCGCATGCCAGCTCTGCCCAGTAGGGTTGCAACTGCCCGGGAATCTCAACCGTTTCCATGATCGGGTCTGCCCGGATTACGCGAAGGTGGCATCGATCGCGTGGTCCAGCGTATCGCGGATGTCCGCGTCGTCGGTGATCGGACGCACCATTGCCATGCGGCAGGCAGCGCGCGGCTCGACACCCCCCTTGATCAGCGTCGCCGCGTATACCAGCAATCGGGTGGAAATGCCCTCGTCCAGCCCGTGACCCTTCAGGTTGCGCGCCGCGCGGCCGATCTTGACCAGTTTGGCCGACAGGTCTTTGTCCATCCCGGTTTCCTTGCAAAGAATATCGGTCTCGACACCGGCCTCCGGATAATCGAAATCGAAAGCGGTGAAACGCTGCTTGGTGGACTGCTTCAGGTCCTTCAGCAAGCTTTGGTAGCCGGGATTGTAGGAAATCACCAGCTGAAAATCCTTGTGTGCCTCGATCAGCTCGCCTTTTTTGTCCAGCGGCAGAGTGCGTCTGTGGTCGGTCAGAGGATGGATCACTACCGTCGTATCCTGGCGCGCCTCGACGATCTCGTCGAGGTAACAGATCGCACCGATGCGCGCCGCCGTGGTCAGCGGGCCATCCAGCCAGCGCGTGCCGTTGGCATCCAGCAGATAGCGCCCGACCAAATCGCTGGCGGTCATATCCTCATTGCACGCCACGGTAATCAGCGGCTTGTCCAGCTTCCATGCCATGTATTCGATGAAGCGTGACTTGCCGCACCCGGTCGGACCTTTCACCATCACCGGCAAGCGCGCAACGTAGGCGGCTTCGTACAACTTCACCTCGTCATTTTGCGCCTGATAAAACGGCTCTTTATGAATTTTGTATTGCTCTATATTTTTTTTGGTCATGGCTTACTCCAATGTACGTCGTGTAACCGCACATACAGGACGGTTTTGAATCAACGGATAAAAACGCCCCCAGCAAGTGGGGGCGATCAATATTGCAACATAAGGGCTGCGGCACCTTGCCCCGCCGGGGTCGCATCCATTGGCGCTGCGCGCCAACGGAACCTGCTCTGCCCTCTGCTGGGGCAGCTCAGTAAAAGCCAGGCATAGAGTCCAATTTTCGTCCTCGCTGCCAGAACCGTTTCGGGGTCGCACCTACCACCTGCGGCTGCAGGCACTGCTCCGCCCTCCACGGTCTTACTTATGCACGCCCAGCTTTTCGCGCCAGCCCGGATACAGCTTGTCCGCATCTTTCGGAAAGGATTCGAATGCACGTGCGAATTCCTTGTGCGTTTTTGCATAGGCGATTGGGTCAGCGCCTTCTTTCCAGCAGTTATAAGCCTGACGCAAAGAGATCGCGCCCGCTGCAGGGGAATCGATATGGCCGTAAGAACCCCCACCCGCCGTGTTGATCACATTGCCATGACCCAGATTCTCGAAGAAGCCCGGCAGACGCAACGCATTCATGCCACCGGAGATGATCGGGGTGGTTGGCTTCATGCCCAACCATTCCTGATGGTAGTAGGGACCATCGGCAGAGTCGCGCTCTATCATGTAGGCGATGTTGCGGTCATCCGCGCCGCCTTCCATCTTGCCGAAGCCCATGGTGCCCACGTGGATACCGGAAGCGCCTTGCAAACGTGACAACTTGGCCAACACGAAAGCCGTGTAACCTCGAACCGCAGATGGCGAAGTAATCATGCCGTGACCTGCGCGGTGGTAGTGCAAATACTGTTGTGGATACTGACGGCGGGCAGTGGTGATCATGCCGGGGCCGCCTACAAAGCCGTCAACCAGGAACGCCAACTTGTTTGCATCCGGGCCAAACACGCTCAGAGCGAAATCAGCACGCGCCAGCATTTCGTAATGGTCATCGGCTGTGATGTTCATTGAGAATAATTTGGCATCGCCGGTTTCATCCATCGCGCGCTTCATCGAATCGTAAACCAGCGGCAATACTTTTTTCAGCGGACAGAATACCTGGTTGCCTTGCGGTTCATCATTCTTGATGAAGTCGCCGCCCAGCCAGAATTGATATGCAGCCTTGGCGAATGGCTCGGGACGCAAACCCAGCTTGGGCTTGATAATGGTGCCGGAAATGTAGCCCCCGTCCTTGATTGGGCGACCCAGAATACGCCACAGGTCGGAAATGTCGGTTGCCGGGCCATCGAATTGCATCAGCATTTCTGGCGGAATATAGAAATCCTGCATTTGTGCGTGCTTGATATCGCCCATTCCCTGGTTATTGCCGATTGCACAGGTCAGGAAAGAAACGATCATTGCGCGACCGTCAGTGATGTTGCGATCGAACAATACTGATGGGTAAGCGATCTTCATGACGCCCTTTACTTCATCGATGAAGTAAACCAGCGCATCAACACCTTTGGTAAATTCGTCCGTGGTCGAAACTTCCACGTTGGTACCTGTTGAAGATTCAGCTGCAAAGTGCGCGGCCGCTTCCAGATAACCGTGGCCCTCTGATGCACGCATATGGTAGGCCACCAAAATGTGCTTCCCATCCTTGATCAGATCCGCTTCTTTCAGACTCAGATCTGCATAACGATTCGATTGATCCATTGCTTCTTTCTCCTGTTTTTAACAATTCAAGGTAACTTCTATGCCGACAGTGAAGCGAACTATATTGATATATCACCATAAACAATAGTCAATTGTTTTTATATAGACCATAAGAAATTCTTATGGTTTGATATAATGCCTGCCGTCTTAAATTATTTGCATTGCCATCATGCTGCAATTTACTTTGCGCCAACTTCAGGTATTTGAAAAAGTGGCCAACCACTTGAATTACTCGCGGGCCGCCGAGGAACTATATCTCTCGCAACCCGCTGTATCGATGCAGATCAAGCAATTGGAAACCAGTATCGGCCTGCCGTTATTCGAACAAATGGGGAAAAAGGTTTTTCTCACCGAGGCCGGGCGCGAGCTATTTCACTATGCCAGAAGCATCGCGCAGCAACTCGCCGAAATGGAAGCCGTGTTCGACGAAATGAAAGGACTGGGCAAGGGAAAATTCACGCTTTCGGTGGTCAATACTGCCAATTACTTCACGCCGAAGCTGTTGGCCAAGTTTTGCCAGCGCCATCCCAGCATCAATGTGATCCTGCAGGTCGCCAACCGCGACGCAGTACTCAAACAGCTCGCCGACAACAGCACCGACCTGGCCATCCTGGGACAACCGCCGGATGGGTTGGACCTCAGCGCGGAATTGTTTCTGGACAACCCGCTGGTGGTGATCGCCCCACCCGGGCATCCGCTCGTCAACCTCAAGCGCGTCAAATTCGACCGGCTTGCGGAAGAAACCTTCTTGTCACGGGAACAGGGCTCTGGCACCCGCAGCGCAATGGAACGCGTGTTTGAACAACACAAGATTCAGCCGCGCATCAGCATGGAAATGGAAACCAACGAGGCCATCAAGCAGGCAGTCCAGGCCGGCATGGGACTGGGCATCCTGTCGTTGCACAGCATCGAGCTGGAACTGGAAACGGGGAGGCTCGCGATGCTTAACGTGGAGAACTTCCCGTTGCTGCGCCACTGGTTCGTCGCGCACCGCAGCAACAAACGGCTTTCCAGCGCGGCGCTGGCATTCAAGGATTTTCTGCTGGTCGAGGCGAAAAAAATAATAGCGGCGCGCTGACACACCCGGCACAGCGGCGCGAGTTGGTAAAGACTGCCAGCGCTTAAACTGTGCCGCTACAAGATCTGCGCCGCATCAGAGAACGACAGGCGCGGGTTGCGCGGGAACAATTTAGTGTGGTCACCGTAGCCGAGGTTAACCATGAAGTTGGACTTGACCTTGCCGTCCGGGAAGAACTCCTGGTCCACCTTGGCATTGTCGAAACCGGACATCGGCCCGGCATCCAGTCCGAGAGAGCGGGCTGCGATGATCAGATAAGCGCCCTGCAGCGTGCCGTTGCGGAACGCCGTGGTGTCGATCAAGGCCGGGTTGCCGGCAAACCACGAGCGCGCATCGGCTTGCAGGAAGAGTTTCGGCAGCTTTTCGTGGAATTCGGTATCGTGCGCGATGATCGCGGTGACCGGTGCGGTGCGGGTCTTTTCAACGTTGCCCGGCGCCATTGCCGGCAGCAAGCGCTGTTTCGCTGCCGCGCTGCGCACGAACACGATACGCGCCGGACTGCAGTTGGCGCTGGTCGGCGCCCACTTCATCAGGTCGTAAACCTGGTGCAGCAGCGCATCGTCAACCGGCTTGTCCAGCCATACGCTGTGGGTGTGCGCTTCACGAAAAATGATGTCCAGGCTGCGATCGTCGAGTTGCATGGTTTTTCTCCTTGAATGAATTAAACTAGTTTACATCACTCATAAAGCAATTTCCCAAAATGACAATGGCACTGAATATGGCGAAGATGAATCCGCTGGTGGTTGCAGCAATATACAAATTCGTGAAGCTGGCCGATTGCGAGTCACTGCGCGCACCGTTGCTGGCGCAGTGCGATGCGCTGGGCATCACCGGCACGCTGCTGCTTGCCGGAGAAGGCATCAACGGCACGATCGCCGGCACGCGTACCGGCATCGATCAGATATTGGCGTATCTGCGCAGCGACCCGCGCCTGGCGGATCTGGAGCACAAGGAATCCGCCGCCGACCATCCGCCGTTCTACCGGATGAAGGTCAAGCTGAAGAAAGAGATCGTCACGATGGGCGTGAATGGCATCGACCCCACCGAACTGGTCGGGCAGTACGTCAAGCCGGAAGACTGGAACGCGCTGATCAGCGACCCCGATGTGTTGCTGATCGACACGCGCAACGATTACGAAGTCGATGTCGGCACGTTCAGGGGCGCGGTCGATCCGCGCATCACCACCTTCCGCGAATTCCCCGACTACGTCAAAAAGAACTTTGATCCGGAAAAGCAGCCCCGCGTCGCGATGTTCTGCACAGGCGGGATACGCTGCGAAAAGGCCTCGGCCTACATGTTGCAGCAGGGATTCCCCGAGGTCTATCACCTGCAGGGCGGGATACTGAAATACCTGGAAAATGTCCCGGCTGAACAGAGCCTGTGGCAGGGCGAGTGCTTCGTGTTCGACCAGCGCGTCGCGGTGGGCCAGGGCCTGGCGCCGGGGCACTACGAACTGTGCTACGGCTGCTCGCGCCCGATCACCGCGGAAGAAAAGTCCTCGCCCAAATATCAGGCGGGCGTTTCCTGCCCGAATTGTTTTGATGCCCTCACCCCCGAGAAACGCGCCGCCGCGCTGGAGCGGCAGAAACAGGTCGAGCTGGCCAGGCAGCGCGGCGAAGCGCATATAGGGAAACGGGGGAAGAAAGCGAAGCAGGTTGCGTAAATAATACGCTACGCAGGTTGAATTTTCTGCAGGAAAAAATCGCCCACCCATTTCCCCTTTTTATAGTCGATGGTCAGCCGTTTCGGCACGAAGGCCTCCGGCCTGATGATAGGAAAATCTTCCACGGGCGGCTCGACCTCGAAATCCTTCACGTTGCATGCCTTTGTCATCACCGGCCTGAACCCGATCTTCAATCGCGGGGCCGCAAAAGCAAAGTTTGCCGCCTGCGCATCCCCGCCGAAGCGCACCGCTTTACGGATCAGGCAGCTGAAATACAGCTCCATCTCGACCGCCAACGGCTGGTCCAATTCCTGCAGCTTTTTATCGGCGGAGGCACTCCACTCCACCAGAACTTTTTTGCCCAGTAACTCGATTGTATTTTGCATGTTCCATCCTCGTTGTAGTTCGTAGGTTGGGTTAGCGGCTTTATCGCGTAACCCGACATCAAGAACAAAATCAACACCGCCGGGGGTAGCCCGGCAGCTAGTTACTTTCTTTTGAGTGGCCAAAAGAAAGTAACCCAAGAAAAGGCCACCCCGGTTTGCCGCCCCCTTCGGGGGTTCCCTCGATCAGCCGCAAGCAAGCGGGGCTGCGCAACTCGACCTGGCGGGGCGCACACCCCGCGCCCCACTGCGGGACTCGAACAGTGCTCGCCTAAACCTCCGCTCGCTTGCGCCCGATCGAGGCGGTGCACATGGGGACTGAAAAGCAAGACCGAAAAAACGGGTGGGCTTTGCCCACGATGTCGGGCGAAGCCCGACTTAGCACCACAAAATATCGTGCGCGCAGCGCACACAAAACCGCTTTGTCTTCTCCCCTGTGCGCCGCCTCGATCAGACGTGAACGAGCGGTGGTGTTGGGCGAGCACTGTTTGAGCACGTGGCTGCGCAGCGGATCGTGCGAGTTGCGCAGCCCCGCTTGCTTGCGTCTGATCGAGGGAACCCGAAGGGCGGCAAACCGGGGGCGCCTTCTTTGGGTTACCTTTATTGGCAAGACAAGAAAGGTAACTTGCTGCCGGGCAACCCCCGGCGGCTTTTATATTCAGCCATACGGTGCAATGCACGTTCGATATTGCAGCTCACTGCGAGTTAAGTTAAATATCAGTGTTCACCCAAGAGCAATTTCTTTGCGCCCTCATACATCAATTTCCTACCCTCTGGTGACATTGCCATCCTCTTCAAAAGACTCACCAAGCGGCTAGAAGTTAGGCTTGCCCAGAGACCCTGAGGATATTGACTCGTACCGCCTTTGATAATCTCAAATTCTTTCTGAATGTCACGTAATTGTGCCTCGGTAATTTCATGCCTATCTTCAAGTTCCTCGAACCTCTTATAGAGCTCGTCAAATCGAGCCGAAAGAGCTTCTGCTTCAACAGCTGAGAATAATTCTTCTGGATTTTGAATATGATCTTTCAGGTGTTCTTCAAACTGCTTCTTGATATCATCAATTTCCTTAAATGCTGGTGTATTTGCGCGAAGATCATCCCGAATATTCTCGCACCACCTTGATATACGGTATATGCAATTATCGAATGACTTATGTTGATGCACTTCAACAGTCTTATAATCACCGGGGCACTCTGTCGTTATGGGGACCACTTTTCTATCTGTCAGGGCTGCGGTGAGTGCGAAAACCTGATTACCCTCTGAACCCTCGCGTATAAAGAAATAGTATTTTTCATTATGTGCAAATAAGATTACTGCAAGCTCATTTCCAGATTCTGGAAATTTCACATTAAAATCAGCAAGCGAAAAATATTCGTTATCTAGGGCTCGGTTAATAGACTGCATGAATGATTGCTTGAGTTGAGCCATGCGATTCCCCTTATTTGACTAACGCAACTTCGGCGTCCCACAAACCACATCCGCATTCTGCGCCCGATTCCGCAACACATGATCCATCAGCACCAGCGCCAGCATCGCCTCGGCGATCGGCGTCGCGCGGATGCCGACGCAGGGATCGTGGCGGCCGTGGGTTTCGACGATGGTCGCATTGCCCTGCAAGTCGATCGTGCGGCGCGGCAGGCGGATGCTGGAGGTGGGCTTGACCGCGAGGTGTGCGACTATATTTTGACCGGTGGAGATGCCGCCTAGGATGCCGCCGGCGTGGTTGGATAAGAATCCCTGGGGCGTCATTTCGTCACCGTGCTCGCTGCCGCGCTGAGTGACCGATGCGAAACCCGCACCGATCTCGACGCCCTTCACCGCGTTGATGCTCATCAGCGCGTAGGCGATCTCGGCATCGAGTCTGTCATACACCGGCTCGCCCAGGCCCACCGGCACGTTCTCGGCGACCACGGTGAGTTTCGCGCCTATCGAGTCGCCGGACTTGCGCAGCGCGTCCATGTAGTCTTCCAGCGCCGGCACCGCGCTGGCATCCGGCGCGAAGAACGGGTTATCGTTTACCCCGTCCCAGCTCTTGAACGGGATCTCTATCTCGCCAATCTGGGAGATGTAACCGCGTATCACCACGCCGTATTTCTCGTGCAGCCATTTCTTCGCGATCGCGCCGGCCGCGACGCGCACCGCGGTCTCGCGCGCCGAAGAACGCCCGCCGCCGCGATGGTCGCGGAAGCCGTATTTCTGCGTGTAGGTGTAGTCGGCATGGCCGGGACGGAAGGTGCTGGCGATGTTGCCGTAATCCTTGCTGCGCTGATCTTCGTTGCGGATCAGCAGCGCGATCGGCGTGCCTGTGGTCCTGCCCTCGAACACGCCGGAGAGTATTTCCACCGTGTCCGATTCGCGCCGTTGCGTGACATGGCGCGAGGTGCCGGGCTTGCGCCGGTCCAGGTCAATCTGGATGTCGGCTTCGGACAGCGCCAATCCCGGCGGACAGCCGTCCACCACACAGCCGATCGCCGCGCCGTGCGATTCGCCGAACGATGTCACCGTGAACAAAGTGCCGAGTGTGTTTCCAGACATGACCAAACCTCGCTTAATTTTTGTTGCGAGTTTAACATAGCGGCCATGGCAGAGCGGATGAGTCGCTGCAAGTCAGCGTGGTGCCCACCGGCCTACCCCTTGCGGGTGCGATGGGGCGCAGCCCTCCGGTGCGGGAGGAGTCGCTGGCGGCTGCTTCACCAAACACAGTAACTCATAGCGCGTTCGCAGTCGCCGGACACAATACTATCGAGGTTTCCATATTTGATGACAGTGACGCATCTATCGGAATGCGGCAGGGAGAAAGTAAAAACTGGCACGTCGTTTCCGTCCTTCGATGGACTCGGGATAAACTGTCCTTCGGACGAGCGGGAATCCGGAATACCTCGTCATTGCAACAAGACTTCAGCTGCGAGCAAAGCGCGGCAGAGGCGAAGCCGGCGTGGCAACCCAGGACACCCCGTCATTGCGAGAAGGCGAAGCCGACGTGGCAATCCAGATGGCCAATCAAAATGCATCTTTGTCTTGCTGGATTGCTTCACTTCGTTCGCAATGACGGCAAGGGTGTCATGAATTATGGAAGTATCAATAATTTCACATTCCTGCGCAGACAAAAAATGAACAGCCCGGAGATTTGCAGATGAAAGCCGTATTGATGGCCAGCGCCGGCGGCCCCGAAGTACTGGCCCAGCACGATGTCGAAAAACCCGATCTGCCCACACCCCATCATCTGCGCGTCAAGCTGTCGGCTGCAGCAATCAATCCGCTGGATGCCAAGCTGCGCGCCAGGGCTATTTATCACCCCGACAAATTGCCCGCGATACTCGGTTGCGATGGGGCAGGCATCGTGGAAAAGGCGGGCAGCAATGTGACGCGTTTCAAGGTCGGCGACCCGGTGTTTTTCAACAACGGCGGGCTGGTCTCTTGTGCGCTGCCGCTGCAGGAGGCCGCCGAGGCGCATCGCCTGATCGAAAAGGGAAGCGTGACGGGGAAGATCATCCTGACGATGGGCTGAGCCGTTCGTTCAGGCACAGGTTCCTGTCAACCTTCACGGTTGCGCATGTGGTCCGCCACCTTGGCGAATGCCGCAGACAAATCCCGGCGCAACCCCGCGTCCTCCACCACCTCGGCCAGCGCCTGATTCATGCACAGCAACCACTGGTCGCGCTCTGTTGATCCTATGCTGAACGGCAAATGGCGCGCACGCAACATCGGGTGGCCGTATTGCTCGACATACAACTGCGGCCCACCCATCCAGCCGGACAGGAACTTGAACAGCTTGTCCGTCGCGCCCTGCAGGTCCTGCGCGTGCAGCTTGCGTATGCCATAGGCTTCGGGCAGCTCGTCCATCAATGCATAGAAACGCTGCACCAGCGCGCGAACCCTGTCCGCGCCACCGATGCGTTCGTAATGGGTCAGTATTTTGCTGTCTGCTTGCATGTGTCTTTCTTCTCTCGGGAGTAATGTTGTGGCATTGCCCGGGGTGGCATTATCCGGGCCGGAGTCGGCGATTTTACCCTAGCCCAGCGGAAACCTCTCCAGCAGCCGGTAATCCGCCTGGCCGTCCCGCTGCGCGGATTGCACCAGGACAAACTCCCTGGCCTGCCAGCACGCCGGATGCATCGCGGGCAGCGGCGCATCGGCCTGACGCGCATTGCGCAACAATGTGACGTGCGGCAGG
>JAJZEQ010000079.1 GCA_021851345.1 Pseudomonadota bacterium | reverse complement strand
TCTGCAACGGCGGAAAGCCTTCATTGTCCATGCATTCGATGTCCGCGCCTAGTTCGCGCAACGCTTCCACCAGATCGCCTATCGGCCGCTCATGCATGCGCGGCACACCGGAAAGCTTGTATTCGCCGCCCGATAAAGCCAGCGCTGCCGTCAGCGGGCGAAACGCGGTACCGGCATTACCCAGAAACAACTCGGCATTCTTGACCGGAAAATTCCCGCCACAACCCTGCACGCGGAACACATGCTGCTCCAGCTGCTCCACACCCACACCCAGTGTGCGCAGACCATCCAGCATGCGCTCGGTGTCGTCAGACAACAGCACATCGCGTATCTCGGTTGCGCCCTGCGCCAGGGCCGACAGCAGCAAAATGCGGTTGGAAATGCTTTTCGAACCGGGCAGCGTGATCGTGCCGTGGGCACTCAGCAAAGGAGGAAGATCGATGAAATTTTCGGATGTCATTGCGATTGAATTGCGTGGCTATTTTGCGAGGGCGAGATGATACCGCAGCGGACGTAGGTTGGGTTGGAGCACGGCGCGTTAACCAGTGACTTGGCCGTCGATTTTGGACAACCTAGTCAGATGGCTATGCAAAGCTACCCAACATTAAATCAACTTCGCCGGGGGTTGCCCGAGCAAGTTGTCTTTTTGCTCAGCAAAGTCATTCCCTGCCCCGTTCTTTGACTTCGGTGCGCGCCCACCCCTTCGCAAACGTAATCCGCAGCTCCGCACCAACCACCAGTTGCCCCGCATCCGACACCACGGCGCCGCTTGCATCCTGCACAATACTGTAACCGCGCTCCAATACTTTGTTAGGGTCGAGCAGGATCAGGTGCTGCGCGGCATTGTTCACCAATACCAATCGCTGCGCCTGTACTGTGCGCATCGCTTTAATGAGGCGTTGCGCCAGATTGGCCTGCTTGTCATGCAGGCGGGCAAAGTCACCGCTTGCCGTCCGCAGGCGTTGCGCCAATGATTGCCATTGCCAATTCTGGTGCTGTTTGCGATAGGCATAGGCGCGCTGCATGCGCTGCTGCAACTGATCCAATTGCCGGGCCTGGCGTTGCAAGTATTGCGCAGGGTGCACCAGCCTGCGCTGCAGGTAGTCCAGCGCCTGCATCGCGTTCTGCAACCGGTTGCGCTGTGCGCGTTGCAGGTGCTGCGCCTGATCCTGCAAACCCCTGAGCAGGGCGCGGCGATCCGGAGCCACGCGTTGCGCGGCTGCGGTGGGAGTGGGGGCACGCTCGTCAGCAACGAAATCGGCGATGGTGAAATCGGTTTCGTGGCCGACCCCGCTGACGATGGGAATCTTGCTGGCGGCGATCGCGCGCGCGACGACCTCTTCATTGAATGCCCACAGGTCTTCGATACTGCCGCCGCCGCGGCACACGATCAGCACATCGCATTCCGCGCGCTGATTGGCTGCCACAATGGCCTGAGCGATCTTTTCAGCGCTGCCAGTCCCTTGTACCGGGGTGGGATACAGCACCACCGGCACGCCTGGCAGGCGCATCCTCAACGTGGAGAGCACATCGCGCAGCGCGGCGGCCTGCGGCGAGGTGATGATGCCGATGCATACGGGAAAGGCGGGTAAAGGGCGCTTGCGTGCGGCGGCAAATAAACCTTCGTTCTGCAACAATTGTTTCAGCCGCTCGAATCGTTCATACAGTATTCCCAATCCCGCCGGGCGCATCTGTTCAACGGTCAGCTGAAAGTCGCCGCGCTGCTCATACAAAGTAGCGACGGCTAATACTTCGACCTGCTGACCATTGCTGATTTGCTCCTTGCCATATTGTTGGCTCAACAATACATTTTTATGCCGGAACATCACGCAGCGAACTTGCGCCTGATCGTCCTTCAGTGAAAAATAAAAATGGCCTGAAGCAGCCTTGACTAAATTTGAAATTTCCCCGCGCACCCACAGCAAAGGAATGCTGCTTTCCAGCAACTGCTTGATTGTATAGTTGAGTTCGAAGACTCGATAAACGCGTGCTTTTTCTTCAAAAAAAAGATCAGAATTCATATTGACAACCCGAAATAATCCACACTCCAAGCAAATTCGCGGCTTTTCGCTATTTCAGCCTGCCCCAGAATTTCACACTTACCGCAAGTCATTGTTTTTAATAACGATAGGCGCTTTATAAAAAATAAGCAATGTAACAAAACTCCTTATGCCACGCCACATTAAAGCGCTATATCGGAAAGCCATCCACAATGTTATCCACAGGTTTTGTGGGTAAACAAAAATACTCTTTTCAAATGGCAGCTTAGCAAAACAACATTCAAGAAGAATCTGAGAAATCTTGCTCAACCTGATGTGACACGTTACAGTTGCGCCCTGATAATTTAAGCACATTTGGAGAATCCGCGTGTTAGCAATCGTAGAAGCGGCCGGCTGGCCGATCTGGTTTCTTGTTCTGGCATCCATCATCTCGGGCGGCCTGATCATCGAACGCATGATATTTTTGCGCAGCAGTCGTATCGCCCCCCCCGCGCTGCTGGATGAAGTCGTCAAAGAACTCAAGCAACGCGGAGTCAGCGACAGCATGTTGGCCAAACTTGCCGCAGGCTCGCCACTAGGCAACATATTTTCTGCCGGCCTCAAAAATATTAAAAGTCCTCCCGAGGTGATGAAGGAGTCGATCGAGGAAGCCGGGCGCGCGGTCACCCGCGAACTGGACCGTTTCCTCACCACATTGGGCACGATAGCCTCTATCAGCCCGTTGCTGGGGTTGTTCGGCACAGTGGTGGGCATGATCGAGATTTTCGGTTCGCAATCTGCCGTGGGCAACTCGCCATCGGTGCTTGCCCACGGGATTTCCGTGGCGCTCTACAACACCGCCTTCGGCCTGATCGTGGCGGTGCCCAGCATGATCTTCTACCGACACTTCCGCGCCCGGGTTGATACCCTGACCGTAGAAATGGAACAACAGGCGATCAAGCTGGTTGCAGTAGTGCACAGCCAACGCCAGGGTTGATCGGCGATGAATTTCCAGCGTGGACGCAACCGCGACGAACCCGAGATCAACCTGATCCCGATGATAGACGTGCTGCTGGTGATTTTGATTTTCATGATGGTCACCACCAGTTACGCCAAATTTTCCGAGCTGGAGATCAACCTGCCTGAAGCCGGCGGTAAATCCGGCAGCTCCCAGGTGAAGACTATCAGCGTTGCAGTGGATGCCACGGAACATTACGCCATCAACAATCAGGGACTGCCTTACACCGGCGTAGACGCATTGGCCGCGTCCCTGAAAAATGCGGCTGGCGACCAAACCGACCCTACCATCGTTATAAATGCCGATGCCAAAGCCACGCATCAATCCGTAATAAACGTGATGGAAGCGGCAAGAAGAGCCGGCTACGGGCGCATCACCTTTACTACCCAGAGTAAACCGGAATAATGGTCCCCTGACGTGCACTGGCTGCAAAACCACTGGCATCGCATCACTCCATTGCACCTGATTCTGTTTCCGATTAGCCTGGTGTTTCGCCTGCTTGTGGCCATTCGCCGCGACATGTATCGAAACGGGATGCTGCCCAGCGTTCAATTGCTGCTGCCAGTCATCGTGGTCGGCAACATCAATGTCGGCGGAACCGGTAAAACCCCCCTCACACTTGCCCTGGCCCGGCAGCTTGCAGAACACGGCTGGCATCCGCTGATAGTCAGTCGCGGCTACGGCGGCACGACGCGGCAGCCAAAGCATGTCAACGATCACAGTGACGCGCATAAAGTGGGCGACGAGCCGCTGCTGATGGCGCGGCGCAACATCTGCCCGGTGTGGATAGGCAGGGACCGGGCCGAAACTGCGCGCGCAGCGTTACAAGCGCATCCGCAGTGCGATATCGTGCTGTGCGACGATGGCTTGCAACACTATCGACTGCAGCGTGATGTCGAGATCGCGGTCGTTGATGGAGAAAATCGCTTCGGAAATGGCCTGATGCTTCCCACCGGCCCGTTGCGCGAGCCGGAATCGCGTTTGCGGGAAGTTGATGCGGTAGTGGTCAACGGCGGCGCCGTTCCGGCGGGTCAATACGCGATGAGCTTGTCGGGCGACAGGTTCTACAATCTGCTCGACCCCGACAAACAAGCCACTGCCGATCATTTCCAGGGCCGGAGCAACCATGCCGTTGCGGGAATCGGAAATCCGCAGCGCTATTTTCAGCATCTGGAAACCCTGGGCGTTTCATTCACGCCGCATGCTTTCCCGGATCATCATCCTTTCCGCGCAGACAACTTCAACTTCACGGATTGCGATGCGATACTCCTGACTGAAAAAGATGCGGTAAAATGCACGGCATTCGCCGATGCACGATATTGGGTGCTGCGTGTTGATGCCCAGATCGATTCGGACCTGCTCGAACGTATACTTAGGAAGATCGAAACCCATGGATCCGAAACTGCTTGATATCCTCGTTTGCCCATTGTGCAAATCGCCGCTGATCTATCACAAATCCGCGCAAGAACTCATTTGCAGGGCTGACCGGCTGGCCTACCAAATCATCGACGACATTCCCGTGATGCTCGTCGACGAAGCACGCAAGCTGACTGCCGAAGAAGCCGAAAAGGTCGAATGACCGATTTTCACGTCGTCATTCCGGCACGCCACGCGTCCACGCGCTTGCCCGGCAAGCCGTTGCTGTTGATCGCCGGCAAGCCCATGGTGGTCCGGGTGGCAGAACAGGCGGCGCAAAGCGGCGCACAACAGATATGGATCGCCACCGACCATCATGCGATCGCCAACGCTGTGCACGAATACGGATTCAAGGCGTGCATGACCAAGGAAAGCCATGCCAGCGGCACGGACCGGATCGCCGAGGTGGTCGAGCTGCAGGGCTGGCCGGATGACACCATCGTGGTGAACGTGCAGGGTGATGAACCGCTGATGCCACCCGCACTGATACGCGCGGTCGCCGAGCACTTGAATGGCCACCCGGAGTGTGCCATTGCCACGGCTTGCCATCCGATTCACGATGAAACGGCTATGCGCAACCCGAACATTGTCAAGACAGTGCTGGACAAGCAAGGCAACGCGTTGTATTTCAGCCGAGCAACCATCCCTTATCCGCGCGATGCATTTAACTTTTCATCCTCGCCCGAAGGGAGAGACGATTGTCCTTCCTCCCTCCGGGGGGAAGTTAGAAGGGGGGCATTGCCCGCCGGCTTGCCAGTGCTGCGCCACATCGGCATCTATGCTTACCGGGCAAGTTTTCTGCGCGCCTACGGACAGCTTGCACCGGCAGCGATCGAACACTTCGAGGCGCTGGAACAATTGCGCGCGCTCTACCATGGATACAAGATCGGTGTGGCCATCGCTGAACAAGCTCCGCCAAGCGGGGTTGACACCGAGCAGGATCTGCATGTGGCGCGAAAAATCTTCGAATCTCAATTGAAGCCAAAGGAATGAAAAAGTGAAACTGATACTGCTAGGTCCGCCGGGTGCAGGCAAAGGCACCCAGGCGAATTACATCAAGGATAAATTCAACATCCCGCAAATTTCCACTGGCGACATGCTTAGGGCCGCCGCCAAGGCGGGCACACCCCTGGGTCTCGCGGCAAAGAAGGTGGCAGACGCGGGGAATCTGGTCTCGGATGACATCATCATCGGCCTGGTAAAAGAGCGCATCATGGAACCCGACTGTGCCAACGGCTTCTTGTTCGACGGTTTTCCGCGCACCATCCCGCAGGCTCAGGCGATAAAAGATGCCGGTATTCAGATCGACTTCGTGGTCGTGATCGAAGTGGCCGATAGCGCAATCATCCAGCGCATGGGCGGACGCCGCATGCATTTGCCTTCCGGTCGGACTTATCATGTGGAATTCAACCCTCCCAAAGTGGGAGGCAGGGATGACGTCACCGGCGAAGAATTGGTGCAGCGTCCCGACGATGCGGAGGATACCGTCATCAAACGACTCAGCGTTTATCATGACCAGACTCAACCCCTGGTCGATTACTACACCGCATGGCAAAAATCCGGCGACGCGAAAGCGCCAAAATGCGTCAAAATTCCCGGGGTGGGGAATGTGGAAAAAGTACGCGGCCAGATCTTCGCGATTTTGGGCACCAGTTGAATATGGCCGAAAAATCCATTCTTACCCTGGAAGATGCAAAACGCATCGCCGCAGCGGCCCAAGCCGAGGCACTGCGCAACGACTGGCGCGTGGTGATCGCCATAGTCGACGACGGGGGCCATTTGATGTACTTGCAGCGCAGCCACGACACCCAATTTGGCAGTGTTGAGACGGCTATCCGGAAAGCCCACGCGGCAGTGGCATTCCAACGTCCCACCAAAGTCTCGGAAGATGCAGTGCTAAGCGGCCGGCTGATACACCTGTCCCTCCCCGGCGTGATCCCTGCCGAAGGCGGTGTACCACTGCAAATCGGTAGCGTGGTTGTCGGCGGCCTGGGAATCAGCGGCGTGCGCTCTTCCCAGGACGGGCAAATCGCGGCGGCAGGGTTGGCAGCCCTGACCTTAGATTAGCCATGCTTTATCGCCTGGGCGAACGCTGTCCCGAACTGCGCGGTGAACAGCATTTCATCGCGGACAACGCCTCGGTTATCGGCCAGGTCATTCTGGAAAATAATGTCAGCGTGTGGTTCAACGCGGTATTACGCGGCGACAACGATACCATCCACATCGGCGCAAACAGCAACATCCAGGATGGGGCAGTGCTGCACGCCGACCTGGGCAGTCCACTGACTGTCGCTGCAAATGTCTCCGTTGGACACCAGGCCATGCTGCATGGCTGCACGATAGACGAAGGGAGCCTGATCGGTATCAAAGCGACAATACTGGACCACAGCATCATCGGCAGGAATTGTTTGATCGGCGCAAACACCCTGATCACCGAAGGCAAGGTGATCCCCGATAATTCGCTGGTGATTGGTTCGCCGGGAAAAGTGGTGCGCACCTTGACTGGAGCGGAAATCGACGCTTTGCTGGCCAACGCCAGGCACTACGTGGGACTTGTAGCGCGCTATGCCGACGGACTGCACCCCCTATAACCCGTAAGTGCATACCCATATAGCTAGCAAGGGTATATCTCTATAACCAACAAATTCACGATACCTATTCAAAATTCAAAGTATCCTTACTTCCTGTAGTTGTTTACGGGTGCTCTCGCAGGCATTTTTGATGCCATGTAACCGGATGCTGGGGCAGTTGGCTGAATTATCTTTATAGGGAGGTATTATGTCAGTTGGTCTGGGATTCGCTTTATCATGCGCTGTAATTGCAATCTTGTACGGCATATTTTCCATCA
This sequence comes from Pseudomonadota bacterium, assembly GCA_021851345.1. Lineage (GTDB taxonomy): Bacteria > Pseudomonadota > Gammaproteobacteria > Burkholderiales > Gallionellaceae > Gallionella. The sequence goes on along the minus strand of JAJZEQ010000079.1, from coordinate 2,791 downwards.
AATGGATAGTAGGTAAACCCACCGGCAACGAAAAAATGCGCGGTATAGCAGCCGCGATACAGGAAGGCGCTTCTGCCTACCTGAACCGGCAATACACCACGATAGGCATAGTCGGTGCAATCCTGTTTGTCGTTATTCTTGTTGCGCTGAAATGGCCGACCGCCGTCGGTTTCGCCATCGGCGCGATACTGTCCGGGTTAACCGGCTATATCGGCATGAATGTCTCGGTGCGCGCCAATGTGCGCACCGCGGAAGCCGCCAAAGAGAGCCTGAACGCGGCCCTCAACATTTCCTTCAAGGGTGGCGCGATCACCGGCATGCTGGTAGTGGGCCTAGGCCTGCTCGGCGTGGCTGGCTATTACGCTTTCCTCACCCTGATGTTGGGCACCAGCACCGAACAGGCAACCCATGCCCTGGTGGGTCTGGCGTTCGGCGGTTCGCTGATTTCCATCTTTGCCCGTCTTGGCGGCGGCATTTTCACCAAGGGTGCTGACGTGGGCGCCGATCTGGTGGGCAAGGTTGAAGCCGGCATTCCCGAAGATGACCCGCGCAACCCGGCCGTGATCGCCGACAACGTCGGCGACAACGTCGGTGACTGTGCCGGCATGGCGGCCGACCTGTTCGAAACTTACGCGGTCACCATCATCGCCACCATGGTATTGGGCGGATTGCTGATCACCGGCTCCCCCGAAGCCGTGATCTACCCTCTGGTGCTGGGCGGCTTCTCCATCATCGCCTCCATCGTCGGCACCTTCTTCGTCAAGGCGCGCGACGACGGCAAGATCATGAACGCGCTGTATCGCGGCCTCACCGTCTCCGCCATTCTGGCCGCGATCGCCTTCTATCCGATCACCAAAATGCTGCTCGGCGATGGTGTGACAGTGCATGGCGAACTGATCAGTTCGCTGCACCTGTACTATGCCACGCTGATCGGCCTGGCATTGACCGCAGCCATGGTGTGGATCACCGAGTACTACACCGCCACGGAATTCGCACCGGTGCGCCATATCGCCCAAGCTTCCACCACCGGCCACGGCACCAATGTGATCGCCGGGCTGGGCGTGTCGATGAAGTCCACCGCAGCTCCCGTGCTGGCCGTGTGCCTGGCGATCTGGGGAGCTTACCAATTGGGCGGACTCTATGGCATCGCCATCGCCGCAACTTCGATGCTGTCCATGGCCGGCATTATCGTGGCTCTGGATGCATACGGTCCGATCACCGACAACGCGGGGGGCATCGCCGAAATGGCCAAATTGCCGCCTGACGTGCGCAAGATCACCGATGCGCTCGACGCCGTGGGCAACACCACCAAAGCAGTCACCAAGGGCTATGCCATCGGCTCCGCCGGCCTGGCCGCACTGGTTCTGTTCGCCGACTACACCCACGCCCTGCAGGTCAGGATGGGGGACGTGGTGATCTCTTTCGACCTGTCCAATCACATGGTCATCATCGGACTGTTCATCGGCGGTATGGTGCCCTACCTGTTCGCCGCGATGGGCATGGAAGCGGTCGGGCGCGCCGCCGGATCAGTGGTGGTGGAAGTGCGCCGCCAGTTCAAGGAAATTCCCGGCATCATGGAAGGCACAGGCAAACCGCAGTATGGCGTTTGCGTGGACATGCTGACCAAGGCCGCGATCAAGGAAATGATCATCCCGTCGCTGCTGCCCATTGCAGTGCCATTGATTGTCGGCCTGACACTGGGCGCGCAGGCGCTGGGCGGCGTGCTGGTCGGCACCATCATCACCGGCATCTTCGTCGCAATCTCGATGACCACCGGCGGCGGCGCCTGGGACAACGCGAAAAAATACATCGAGGAAGGCCACTACGGCGGCAAGGGCTCGGAGGCTCACAAGGCTGCCGTGACCGGCGACACCGTGGGCGACCCTTACAAGGACACGGCAGGACCCGCGGTAAATCCGCTGATCAAGATCATCAACATCGTTGCGCTGATGATCGTGCCGCTGCTTTAAGCCTTCCCGCCAAAAATCTGGCGCATCACAAACAGGGCGGAATCTCCGCCCTGTTTTTTCGCCTGCCTGCTATCGATCCCGCATGCCCATGTTTCCCCTGAAACCCGCTTGTCCTGCAACAAAATAAAGCGTCTAATTTTGCCTGCGCAATACCGGTTTTGTACCGGTATCTTTAAACAGCAGGCTGCCCTGCTTGCAGCATGGAGGCACGACAAACCCGCATGCTTGCGCAGCCGGCGAGACATCCGGCAATCAACCCGGCGGCCGGATAATGCGAACAATGAGTTACACTTCTCCCCGTTGACAATGATTGAAGAATGAGAAACTGCCATGCAAAGCCCTGCTGACGTTACGACGGTCTCCCATGTCATACAACTGGCGGTTGCGCCCGTTTTTCTGCTGACCGGTGTCGGCGCGATTCTCAACGTGGTCACAAATCGTCTCGCCCGCATCGTGGACCGCACCAGAGTGTTGGGCCTGCCGGGCGAACAAAAGCATCCCTCGTCAAATGAAGAAATGACGATGCTCGCGCGCAGGACGCGGTGGGTCCACTGGGCGGTCAGCTTTTGCACACTGTCCGCACTTTTCATCTGTATCGTGATCGCGGCACTTTTTGTTGGGTCGGAGATAGGTATCGACCCTTCGGGCACGGTTTCACTGTTATTCATTTCAGCGATGCTGACGCTGATTTCGGGCTTGCTGTGTTTCCTCCGCGAAATATTTCTGGCTGCAAAAAGCATAGAGATAGAAAAAAAAGGATATGCGGCGGTTGAAGGCGATCACCGTTAACCGGGTCTGCTGTGACCCCCCGGCCCATGTAC
>JAJZEQ010000189.1:9872-10224 GCA_021851345.1 Pseudomonadota bacterium | reverse complement strand
GCCAGGCGATTCGAGGCCTGTTCCAGTCGCCGGTCGATCAGCCCATCCAGCCCGTCTGTTTCGTAGCGCCCCAGATAGCGGCGGAAACTACGCTCACAAGCCCCCAATATCCGCGCTGCCTCGGACTGCGTCAGCCGACCAGCATTCCATCCTTCATACGCTTCTTCGAATCTCATCTTCCGTATCTCCTGTAGCACTTTTGTCGGCTTCATATCGCCCTCCTCGGGCAATAGGACAACCGGACAGATTGCGTGCTACAAAACCGGACAGATCAAAAGCTCACGACATGGAAGAGGTTTATGGTTGTGCCCCTGGTAATTCCCTAGTATATTAGTAAGGAATTCCCCGTCTC
>JAJZEQ010000189.1:0-9862 GCA_021851345.1 Pseudomonadota bacterium | reverse complement strand
AGCGATTTTTGTTTGAAGCTCAACAGCCTTTCGGATACAATGCGAACCCTGTAATAGGCGCGTAGCTCAGCTGGTTAGAGCACTTGGTCGACATCCAAGGGGTCGTTGGTTCGAGTCCAATCGTGCCTACCAAAGAATACAATGGGTTAGATCAGAAACGGTCTAGCCCGTTTTTCTTTCTATGGTGACTTTTGGGTGACTTTTCTCACCAAGTTGCTCCCTTCACAAAAGCGATGCTCTTGTGCATAGTCTTGTCACAGACTTGTTGCGCAAGGCTGTGGCGGATTGATATGGTGTTGTGACTGACCTTGACATTATATACGCAACTTGCGTATGATTACCCATAAAAGCCACGTTCATTGAATTACCTCCATTTGAGCGGCATCGGCAGAGTTATCTGAACGACGAGAGTTTTCGTGAGTTTCAAAAGATGTTGATGAAGAACCCAGAAGCTGGCGACGTGATCGAAGGTACGGGTGGATTGCGCAAGATACGTTACGCCGATGAAAAACGAGGTAAAGGAAAACGTGGCGGACTCCGCGTGATTTACTACTGGTGGCAGCCAGGAAAACAATTCTGGCTGTTCACTGTGTACAACAAAGACGAGATGGATGATCTAACCGCTGCACAAAGCAAAACATTGAAGGAACTGCTCAAGCAGGAATTGGACGCAAGGAGAATCAAATGAAACGTAACTTGTTTAATGAACTGAAAGAGGGACTCACCGCACTCGAATCTGCACGCGAGGGCAAGATCACCTTGCGCCAGCATGTAGTAGACAAGAAACCCGCGCCTACCATCACCCCGGAAGAGTTGCTCAGTCTGCGGGAGAAGCTGCACTTATCGCGGACTGTATTCGCCAGATATTTGCGCACTAACGAACGAACACTGGAAAATTGGGAACAAGGCCGAGCCAGCCCGAATGCTCAGGCTACGATTTTGATTCGTATGGTTGAGCGCTACCCAGACACGGTTGAGCGTCTATCTGCCATTTGACCGCCGGGTGATAGGCGCAAAAGCAATGCTCTTGTGCAAGGTATTGTCACAGACTTGCGATGCAAGAGTGTGGTGACTTTTCGGTGACTTGAGGGGTGATTACATGCCAAAACAGTGCAAAATGAGGAACGAGCGGCACTGTTACTATTAATAAAATCAATGTATTAAAACGCATAAATCAGTCGACATCCAAGGGGTAGTTGGTTCAAGTCCAATCGTGCCATACAATCAAGGAGCTAGGCTGAAAGCCTGACTCCTTTTTCTTTATCCCATTCATTTTTTGATAGCCATGAATTTTCACAAGCATCTCCAATGGGCCGTCTTCATTACGGTGTTGATCAATGCCGCAGCGATGTTTTCTCCTATCATCAATAGCGGGGATGCGGTTACCTACGCGTCGATTGCACATCAAATCGTTCTAAGCAATGACTGGGTCCGACTGGTTCTTGATGGCCATGATTGGTTGGATAAACCGCACCTGCCATTTTGGATTACAGCATTGTTTTTCAAGCTGGGGGGTAGCGGGGCACTAACTTATATTCTCCCGGGTTTCATTTTCCATCTTGTAGGCGCTTATTACACTTACCGATTAGCCAGTTTGCTTTATAACAAGCAGACTGCAGGTCTGGCTGTTTTGATTTACGTATCCATTTTTAATCTGATGGACGCGAGTATCGAGGTCAAAGCGGAAACATATCTGATAGGACAGATTATGCCCGCCTGCTATTACTGGCTGCGGTACGACGCTAAATTCCGGATCAAATACTTGGTGCTTGGTGCGCTGTTTACCGCCATGGCCGTAATGACAAAAGGAATTTTTACACTGTTCACGATTACCAGTGGCATGGCCTGTTTATGGATATACCAAAAACAATGGTCGAAATTTTTCAGCCTCAAGTGGTTGGCTGCATTGATTCTGTCTTTGCTGTTTGTCGCGCCGGAACTGATTGCGCTGTACCTGCAGTTCAATCGACATGATGGGAATGCAGGCTTGGGACAACCTGTTTCCAGCATCAGGTTTTTCTTCTGGGATAGTCAATTCGGCCGGTTCTTTAATACCGGTCCGATACAAAACCACAATGGGAGCCCGTTTTATTTTGTCCTGGTGTTCTTGTGGGCTTTTTTACCGTGGACCGTAATTTTTTTCGCCGCAATTCATGCGCATTTGAAATCCTTTGGCAAGTCTATTTTGCCGGAACGCGCCGCTTTCATTTTCTTGAGTAGCGCATTTCTTTGTACCTTTTTAATGTTCAGCGCAACCAAATTCCAGTTTGACTATTACATAGACATAATCCTGCCTTTTGCCGCCATTCTCTGCGCGCAATATTTAAATAAATCTAGCATCAGCCGCACGCTTTTCATCACACAGATGAGCTTGGTATGCCTGCTTGCCTTGATCGTGATTGCGATGGCTGTCTATGTGATGAATATTGAATTGCTGGCGGTGGCAGCATTGATATTGACCGGGTTGATGTGTTACGCATATAAAACCCGGGCCGCTCTGCCTGGCTTTCGTATCCTGATGTATTCTGTTCTTGCCATCAATCTGTTGTATGTATTTCTGACCTTGCTGACGGCGGTTACTTTTATGCAATACAGCGTTGCATATAATGCGGCTAAGCTATTCGGCAGGCAATCCGCCATGCCGATCTATGTTTTTCAAATGCCCGAAGTAGCCAGAGAACTGGCTTTGTACAGCGAAGCACCCTGTTATGAGATAGACAATACAGAGGCGCTGATACAGGCCAAAGGGAGTTATTACTTGATTGCAAGGCGTGGTCAGGAACAGCAGTTCCATCTTGATGCATCACGGCTCAAACAGATTGCCAGCATGGAACTGGTTGTTCACAAAACCGGGACGTTCAATAAATTATTGCGGCTGGCAAAAGGCGTTTGGCCTCTGGAAAGCATAGACTTTTTGAAATTGTCGGCCCCTTGATTCGACCTGGCATACCTGACCAGAGCCGTCAGCTTGGGAAAAGAGCAAGTTTTTCGCTGGTGCGGAGGACAGCGTTTTTAGCGCTGTTGCCTTTCTTCATTGGTTTGCGTCTGTTGTTCGGTAAACAATACTGCGGCTTTAACTCTTGAAGACAAGTTGAGTTTTGTAAGTATATGGCGCACGTGTTGCTTTACGGTGTCATAGCTGATGGAAAGCGTTTGCGCGATGGCTTTGTTGCTTTCGCCGCGCGACAACAATTGCAGTATTTCCCTTTCGCGGTCAGTAAGCAGCTTGAGGGAGTGTTTTGGTTCCTCGTCCTGATGATCGCCGCGCAGCATTTCGATCATTTTGATTGTCATCGTGGGAGCGACGACCAGTTCGCCTGCCGCTACTCGCCTGATGGCATCGACAACATCTTCTGGTGCCATATCTTTCAGCAGGTAGCCGCGCACGCCAGCACGTATTGCATTCGAAAGATCAACTTCAGAGTCACTCATGGTCAGGACTACAGCTGGGGTGGCACAGCCTTCCCTGCGAATTTGTTCGAGCATGGACAACCCATCCATCGGTTTCATGCGCAAATCCAGTATCAACAAATCGGGTTGCAGGTTCAATAATTCACGCAATCCTTCCACACAGCCGGTAGCGCCGAGGACAGAAAAACCATAACAGTTGGCGAGCAGTTCGCTTAGCCCGCTTCTGCACAAGCTTTGATCATCTACCAGTACAATTTTTAACGGTTCGTTCATTAACTGTTTCTCCGATCGGATCCCGGTTCAGGGAAAGATAATTGCACACGTGTGCCAAATTCTGTTGAGCTTTCTACTTTTATTTCGCCACCAATCCGTTGTGCACGCTCGCGCATGATCATCATGCCATAGTGCCCTTCAATCGGCGTGAAAGAGCATCCCCCACTGCCATTATCTTCAATCGTAATGACGTAGCAATTGCCTTGATACTCCACTCTCAGGCGGGCATGGGTTGCTCTCGAGTGGATTGCAATATTCGCCAGGGCCTCCTTGACGATATGGGACACCTGGATTTCATACTCCAGGGGTAATTCGAAGCATGCCACCAGATTGGCATATTCGAGTGTAATGTCATTGCGTTGGCGAAATTGATCGGTCAGGGTTTGCAATGCATGCATCAGCCCCGAAGGGTCCATAGCACAGCGGAATTCCGTGATCAGTTCCCGAACGGTTTTCTGGCTGCTCTCTAATGCATCATCGATTTCTTGCGCATATTGGGTAGCCATGCGTCCATTTTGCTTGCGTATTGATTCGAGCAGCAAGCTTGTGCGCATCCGTGTATATACCAAAGATTGCGCCAATGAATCATGGATCTCATTGGCGATAGCCTGACGCTCGGCAATCAGATCGGCTCGCCTGGTATCCCGATTGGATCTGTTGTGCTCGATGATTGTGCTCAGCATGCGTGCGCAGGCCAAAACAGTTTTGGAAGTGTGCTCAAGTGCGTCCTGGGTTTCGTTGAAAAACAGTGTGAGTTTTCCGATGGTATTTTTCTGTGTTGTGCGGCTTTCAATTGTAGCGGTGATCAATGACTCAATTTTGCAACCGGCATAACGGCAATTCTGTGGTGATTTGCATGCGTTGAGGTTGGCAGAATAAATGCCGCCTGTGCTGATTGATCTGCGGCATATGTCGCAGTTTGAATCGACTGCACATTCGGCTTTCAGCAATTCCGCAGATAAACCGGCAGAGCCGAATAGTTGCATGATTGGGCCATGTGGGGATGGTAACCTGATAATCCCGGCGCTTGCGTTCACTGCCTCAATGAGGCTTCCGAGTAACTCCTCCAGTAGAAGTTTAAAATGCCCCGTTTGAGCGGCGGAGGGCGCAATTATTGTGTGCACCGCAGTACTCCAGCCTATATCGGTGGGAATAAAATCGGAACCTTTTTCCCATGAAAAATCTGTTGGGACTGGATTCATCACGAAACTTGCTTTTTTACCCATAAATAATCCAACAATTAATGATGCTTTGAACAACTCCAAATTGGATGGGTGATTCATCAAAACTGATTCTGGCCGCCAAATAATTCATCGGGGTAAGGCGAGCATACATGCATATCACTATGGCGGGTAGTTGATGTTTTGCATCCAACTGACTTGATCGACAGTATACCCCTCATTCGGGTTATGCAAATACTCCCCCAAATAGTGATAGCCATTTCAGGCGGCCAGCCTTGATTTTTCGGCTTTCAATTAATGCCTGGCAAAACGGGGGGAAAGGATCAGAATTAATATCTTGTAAAAATAAATGTTTGCTAGCACACTGCAATTCCAGTTTAACGAATTTGGCGGGAGCCGGGCCAACAACTGAAATTTTTGTAACTAACCAGGGAGGGTTTTGTTATGGGAAAGTCACAGGATGTTCGGAACGAAAAAGGTGAACCGGGGGCAGTCCGCAACAAGGGCTGGAGTGAATTATATCTAAAGGAAGACTGGTGGGCGATCTGGATCGGCATGGGTCTTATGGTGCTGGCCGTCGTTCTCTACAACAGCGGGAGCCATTTCCTGTCTGCGCTGGCGATCAATCCGGGAGGTTTGAAATGGTCGTCTTTTGACCAACTGGCAGATCATTTTGCCAGGAACGCCGGCATGTATTTTTTGCAATTCATCTTCTGGATGGCGATTTTCGGCTTGAGTTGCCGCCTCATGGGCATCAAACTAAACGAGTTCGCGCCTTCATTCCTGTTCCTGTATGTTCTTTCCATCGCGATATTTTCCGTCGCAGGATGGGTAAATGCCTCCAAATTCAATCTCGAAGCGCCGCTGGTCGCGCTGGTCGTAGGCTTGATCATTTCCAATACGGGCAGTTTACCCAAATGGATGGATAGCGGATTCAGGGTCGAGTATTTCGTCAAACTCGGCATTGTTCTGCTGGGTGCTACTTTTCCGATCACGCTGGTTCTTACCGCGGGACCGATCGCCATCATGCAGGCCACCATCATTTCACTGGTGACTTGCCTGGTCATTTACTTCAGTGCGACCAGGTTGTTCGGGCTGGATCGGAGACTCGCGGCCGTGATCGGGGTGGGCGGATCGGTTTGCGGGGTTTCTGCCTCGATGGCGATTGCCGCATCGGTCGGGGCGAAAAAGGACGACCTTTATACCTCCGTCACGCTGGTGGTGGGTTGGGCGCTGGTAATGATCGTTGTTCTGCCGTTTGTATCCCAAGCGCTGGGGCTTTCCGCCGGGGTAGCGGGTGCCTGGATAGGCACCTCCGAGTTTGCCGACGCAGCCGGATTTGCCGCAGCCAGCGCTTATGGGAAAATGGCCGGTCATGAGGATACGGCGATCAAGGCGTTCACGCTGATGAAGGTTATCGGGAGAGACTTGTGGATCGGTGTCTGGTCCATCGTCTGGGCGCTGATTGCAACCATGGTCTGGGAAAAAAAGGAAACCGGAACGGCACCGAGTGCGCGGGAATTCTGGTGGCGTTTTCCCAAGTTCGTGATCGGTTTTTTTGTGGCGTCGATGCTGATGACGTGGTTTACCAGCGGCTACACAACTGACGATTTCAGCAAGGTGGTTAAGCCGGCACTGATCATGCCTCTGGTGTCTCTCCGCACCTGGGCTTTTCTGTTCTGTTTTCTGAGCATCGGGCTGACGACACGTTTTCGCGAACTCAAGCCGGTTGGATGGAAGGCTTTTGCCGCATTCACTATCGGGGTTGCGGTGAATGTGGTGCTTGGCTACTACCTTTCCGCCCATGTTTTTGCGGAGCACTGGTCGAATTTGTAGCTACGCCTGGCGCAGGGCGATTATTCCCCTGCGCCTGAAGGAGCGCACCATGAACACAAACTGCCGGCAGTGCGAACACTTCGTCTTCGATCCCAAGGAGCTCGAAACAATCTTGCCCGGCCTGAACATCGTCAGCTCGGCATACGGGTCGGTTCGAGCGGATACCGCATATTGCAAATCCAAGGATATCTTTCTGACCCCGGCCCTAGCCTGTCACGCATTCAAATTACTGCCATCGCCGACGATCCGCAAAAATTGACAACTGTATTGGATTTTCGAGAATGCAGCGAAAATTGTTTGATGGCTTGCCGCAACATTAACCCAAATCAATCCTGTCTTGCCGGGATATAGGGAACACCAGGGCAGGACGGAATATGCCTATGTGTCTATAATGGTGCCTGCCAGTCCATGCGGAAGCTCACCATGAAACACCTCACACCGAAACAAGCATATGACTTTTTGCAGGCCAATCCAGAGGCGGTATTCGTCGATGTGCGCAGCGAGATGGAGCATATGTTCGTCGGACATCCCAAGGGCTCTATCCTGGTACCCTGGGTTGACGGCCCGGAATGGGACATCAATCCGCATTTTGTTTCGCATGTAAAAAAAGCCGCCAGCGCGAACCGTCCTGTCGTACTGATCTGTCGCTCCGGCCGACGTTCTGTGGATGCCGGGCTGGCGCTGGAAAAAGCCGGGCTGTCTGAAATTTACAATGTGTTGCACGGTTTTGAGGGTGAGCTTGATGAAGGGCATCACCGGAATTCCCACAACGGATGGCGGTTTGACGGATTACCCTGGACGCAAACATAACCCCTCATTACGGCACCGGACATGACGAATACAACAGCCTCGGCGACTGTGTCCTGACTTTGCTGCAAGTTCAATCAGGCCATGAGTGGCAACTGGCGAATATTCCTTCCTGAGTGACTCGGGAAAATATCAATGATGATTATCACGATCCGGTTGTGATCTGGCGGTGGAGTTTGTTCAGCCAGAAACCGCCTCGAACCGAGGGGCGGATTGTTTGGTCGTGTGGTCAAGCCAATACGGGGGAGTAGTTGCTGTCTTCGGGTTGGCATGTACTGCGAATGAATCAAAACCGACTTGGTGCCGATAGGCTAACCTGTCGCCGTCTAAATCTCCAATCGCGCGCAATTCACCTTTATATCCGTATTTTTCGCGCAGCAGGCGTGCTGTTGTATGGTCTTTCAGATCGGCAAATTTATCGAACTTTACGGCAATCACTGAAAAATCATCCACGTCCTTTTCAATTGTTTCCGGGCCTTCTTCGGCCTCCAGCCAGATGCCGATCGGCCATCCGTGCTCATGTTCCCGGTATATCAATTCGGCGCGACGCGCCTGCCATACCGGAAGCGGCACCAGCACAGGCCCCACGGGTATTCTGACTGTTTGAGGCGTATCGCTCTCCGCCAGGCTCAGTGTTCTCCATTCGTCAGATTCAATATGGCCATTCTTTATCAGTATAAACATGGTGTTTTTTCCCTTCTGTATGTGAAGCAACGGGTCGAATGAATGATTCTTTTCGATTTGCTGAAACGCAGTTTAGGGGCTTTATATATTCCTGTTAAATACTTGTTTGTCACATCAAAATAACAATAGGGTATATAGGGCCGACGCTGCTGGCCGATTTAGACTCGGTAGTTCAGGGGCAGTTTTGTGCGGGGGAATCCATCATGCAGCTATGCGGGGGGCTGGAGAAGTGGATCCTTGTTCGGATCACTTGCGGTACTTGCGGATCAAGCCGATCAAAACCCCGAATATCTCCAGGGTTCCTTGCGGCCGGATGACCGGATAGGCCTGGTTGGCAGGGCGCAATATATACTTGCCACGTTCCTTGTCCAATGTCTTCAGCGTGAATTCGTTGTCCACGATGGCCACCACGATGTCACCCAAATTGGCAAGATTGCGTTTCTCTACCACGGCGACATCGCCATCATGAATGCCCGCTTCGATCATCGAATCGCCCTTGACCGGGATTAGCGTGGTCTCTGAAGGCGTATTGATCAACATCTCGTCGATGATGAAATAATCGCCCTGAGTTGCTTGTATGGAAGCCGGCATGCCTGCCTGGACTGAAGATTCAGCTAAGGGGCGTGCGAAGAAACGGCGGGAGGGTATCCATGCTCCATCCGGGGTGCGCTCGATGAACCCGGCTTCGCTCAAACGGGTCAGGATGGCCTTGACCCAGGATTTGGAAGCGATGCCAAATACATCGCACAATTTTGCGTAAGACGGGATATTTTTCCAGTCGGCATAATAGTCCTGCAGTTTGGCAAGATACTCCGTGTCTTTCGGATGGAAGTCTGTCATGGCAGAATAAATTCAGAATGAGCGTGCGGCATACTGTAAAGAACGATCGTTCTTTTGTCAATCGGAATGATATTTACGGCTGACTGGGCGCGAAAGACGCTGAACGTAACAAATGCCGGTTCAATACTCCGTGTATTTCTTTGCGCTGCCGCGCACTTGTTCTGCCGGGTATTTGGCCGCATTTTTCTCCAGCTTGAGCAGCGCGGCTTTCGGCAGATCCACATCCAGTCTGTCGGAGAGGCGCACCAGATAGAGCAGGATATCGGCCAGCTCTTCGCTAACGGCATCCCTGGTTTTTGCTGCAAGGTCCAATGACTGCGCCTCTGTCAGCCACTGAAAATGTTCCATAAGCTCGGCAACTTCCACCATCAGCGCCATGCTCAGATTTTTGGGCGAGTGGAATTGATCCCAGTCGCGGGCTGCGGCGAACGAACGCAACTTGTCTCTTAATATCAGCAGGTCGGATTGATTCGGCATGGCGCAGCTCCGCTAAGTGGGGAATATTGGCGGCTATTGTAATACGTGATGGGTAGGGGGATCATGCATGCCTGTGTCTGTTTGCATAATTAATACAAAGCTGCATATTCGGGAGGGTATTGGTGCCATGAATGAATATATTTTCTTTGATGCAGGTCTGCGCGACAGGTTTGTTGAATACGCCGGGAAGCAGGGGGCGGTGTGCGAGTTGCGGGAAGACACGATGGGTCTGGTCGTGGCCGTGGCGGAAGATCTTTCCGATGATCTGGTGGACACTCTGGAGGCCCGTTATGACGAGTTGCAGGATGAGCAATCCGATCTGATGTCCCGGGTTGAAGGCGGATTGGGAAAAC
>JAJZEQ010000188.1:761-10332 GCA_021851345.1 Pseudomonadota bacterium | reverse complement strand
CGGTATTGGCGTCAGGACGCGGCGACGAACTGGCGAATGACGACATGCTGGACGCAATGCGCGAATTGCTGATTCCGCAGACTACCATTCTCACGCCGAACAGCATCGAGGCGCGCAGGCTGGCGCTGAACGAAGACAACGAAGAAGACGATCCGTCGCTGGAAGAGTGCGCCAAACGACTTTTGAACATGGGCTGCGAATATGTGCTGATCACCGGCACCCATGAGCAGACCCCGAAGGTTATCAATACCCTGTACAGCGCGCACGGTGTAGTAAGCAGCGATAGCTGGACGCGCTTGCCGGGCATTTATCACGGCTCCGGCTGCACCCTGGCGGCGGCGATTGCGGCGCTATTGGCACAGGGTGTGAGCGTGCCCGAGGCAGTCAAGGAGGCGCAGGAATATACGTGGCAAACTTTGAACGCCGGCTTTCGGCCCGGCATGGGGCAGCATATTCCTGACCGTTTGTTTTGGGCGCGCGGCGAAGAGGACGATGAGCAACAGTCGGAACTGCCTAATTAGGGGCTTGTACGCAATCACCCCAGACGAAACAGACACGCCAGAGTTGTTGCGCAAAGTTCGTCTGGTTTTGATGGGCGGTGCGCGGGTGCTGCAATACCGCAACAAAATTGCCGGTGATGCAATGCGATTGGAACAAGCCGGCGCATTACGCGAATTGACGCATGAATTCTCCGTGCCGCTTGTTATCAATGACGATGTGAGGCTGGCGCAGCAAACAGATGCTGACGGCGTGCATCTGGGCGGCAAGGACGGCAGTGTGGCTGCTGCCCGCGAGATGCTGGGCAGCACCAGACTGATCGGGGTGTCTTGCTATAATCGACTGGAATTGGCGCGCATGGCTGTCCAGCAGGGAGCCGATTATGTGGCATTCGGCAGTTTTTTCCCCTCGACAGTCAAGCCGGATGCGGTGTCGGCCACACCTGATCTGTTGTTGCGGGCGCGCCGCGAGGTGGCGGTTCCACTGGTGGCGATAGGAGGCATCACGGTGCACAATGCCGGCCAGCTGATTGAAGCCGGTGCAGATGCGCTGGCCGTGATTTCCGCTGTGTTTGCTAAGTCGGACATCAAAAGTGCGGCACGGCAATTTTCAACCTTGAGTTTTTTTTAAAATTACTTCGACAGAAAGTAAGCAATATGACTTCGCACAATCAACAGCTGTTCGAGCTATCCCAAAAAGTGATTCCGGGTGGAGTAAATTCGCCAGTGCGCGCATTTCGTTCGGTTGGAGGCACCCCGTTGTTTTTTGAGCGCGGCCAAGGTGCTTATGTATGGGACGCGGATGGCAAACGTTACACTGATTATGTGGGCTCATGGGGGCCAATGATCGTCGGGCATTGCCATCCTGAGGTGGTCAAGGCAGTACAGGACGCCGCATCCCGGGGCCTGGGTTTTGGCGCGCCGACGTCGGGCGAACTGGAAATGGCGGGATTGCTGTGCAAACTGCTGCCGAGCCTGGAGATGGTGCGCCTGGTAAGTTCCGGCACCGAGGCCACGATGACGGCGATCCGTCTGGCGCGCGGTTACACCGGGCGCAGCCGCATCGTCAAGTTCGAGGGTTGCTATCACGGCCATTCCGACGGTTTGCTCGTCAAGGCCGGCTCCGGGGCGCTGACTTTCGGCCAGCCGAGTTCGTCGGGCGTGCCTGCAGAGATCGCGGCTCTGACCACTGTGCTGGATTACAACGATGCAGCCGGGCTGGAGCGCGCCTTCGCCGGGATGGGCAAGGAAATCGCCGCGGTGATCGTCGAGCCGGTGGCAGGCAACATGAATCTGATCACGCCCAGGCCGGAATTTTTGCAAGCCCTGCGCAGCCTGTGCACCAAATATGGTGCGGTATTGATCCTGGACGAAGTGATGACGGGTTTTCGCGTCAGTCTGCAAGGCGCGCAAGGCTATTACGGTATCAAGCCGGACCTGGTGACGCTGGGCAAGGTGATGGGTGGGGGATTGCCGGCTGCGGCATTTGGCGGGCGGCGCGATATCATGCAATGCCTGGCCCCGCTTGGCGCGGTGTACCAGGCCGGTACTTTATCCGGCAATCCGGTCGCGGTAGCGGCCGGTATGGCCACACTCAAGCTTATCCAGGCAAAGGATTTTTATGAAAACCTGTCCAGGCTGGCCAGGCAGTTGACCGAAGGCTTGTCGGCAAGCGCCAAAAAGCATGGCATTCCGTTTTGCGCGCAATCGATAGGCGGCATGTTCGGCTTGTACTTCAGCCGGGGCATACCCACCAGTTATGCCGAGGTGATGAGTTGCGACAAGGAAGCGTTCAACCGTTTCTTCCACGCGATGCTGGACGCGGGTGTGTATCTCGCGCCATCGGCCTTCGAAGCCGGCTTTGTTTCCGCCGCCCACACCGAGGCGGATATTGCCGCGACAGTCGCGGCCGCGGACAAGATTTTTGCGGCCTGGAAGTAATGGGGCTGTTTTCACAGGCGGCGTTCTTTACCACCGTCAATCACATCAAGGATCTGCCGCCTCATGTCGGCAGGGAAGTGGCCTTCGTCGGCCGTTCCAATGCGGGCAAATCGAGCGCGATCAACACGCTGGCGAATCATGTGCGTCTGGCCTATACCAGCAAGACACCCGGGCGCACCCAGCACCTGAATTACTTTTCGCTGGGCAACAATAATTTTCTGGTGGATCTCCCCGGTTACGGCTATGCCAAGGTCCCGCCCGAAAGCAAGCGCCACTGGGAGGGACTGTTGAGCGAATATCTTCAGAGGCGCGATGAGCTGTGCGGTTTGGTCGTCATCATGGACTCCCGTCATCCGTTGACCGAACTGGACGAGAATATGCTCGACTGGTTTGCGCCGACCGGCAAGCCGGTTCATATTCTGCTCACCAAGTCGGACAAGCTCAGCAGGCAACAAGCTGCTTTGACGTTGAGTCGTGTAAAATCCCATCTGGCAGAACATTTTCCACATTGTTCCGTGCAATTGTTTTCCAGCTTGAAAAAGCTGGGGGCGGATGAGGCGGAAGCTGTAATCGCCAAGTGGCTTGGGCAAAGCTAATTCATGATGCCTGACGAACAGCCAATCAGGTTCCTCTTCCAAACGCGGCACTAGGCAACGGGGTAATTGCCAGACCAACTCAGCTAACATACCGTACGAGCGTGGTTTTTTTGAATGTATTAAAGTAGGCCGGCCTGAAATTCAGGTAAAAAAATACCCCCAGCCAAGGGGAGGTAGGCCGGGGGCAAAAGTCTCAACAAGTGTCAAGACGCACGCTCAGGGAGGAGAAACGTGGAATGACTCGCATCATTCACGGTATAGGATAAGCAATTCCTGAATTAGTTCCAAAAATGTAATCTTTATGTGGGAAAAATTATGCAAACTCTCGGACAATACCCCCAAACCCGCATGAGGCGGATGCGTCGCGACAAATTTTCACGGGACTTAATGCGAGAGCACATACTCACTTCGAAAGATTTCATCTACCCGGTTTTTGTGCTTGAAGGAAGCAACAAGCTCGAGGATGTGAAGTCCATGCCGGGCGTGCAGCGCAAAACCCTGGATTTTTTGCTTAAAGATGCCGAGCTATGCATGAAGCTCAAGGTGCCGGTCATGGCAATTTTCCCGGTGATAACAGCTGGATTGAAAAGTCTGGATGCGCGTGAAGCATACAACCCTGAGGGTCTGGTGCCACGGGTGGTCGCCGAGCTTAAAAAGAATTTCCCCGAACTTGGCGTGATGACCGACATTGCCCTCGATCCCTACACCATTCACGGCCAGGATGGCCTGCTCGACGAAAGCGGTTATGTTCTCAATGACGAGACCGTGGCCGTGTTGCAGCAACAGGCAGAGGCACATGCCGCAGCCGGGGCAGACATCGTTGCCCCTTCTGACATGATGGATGGACGCATAGGCGCGGTTCGCGCCGCTCTGGACGCCGGCAAGCACATACACACACGCATCATGGCTTATTCCGCCAAATACGCATCCAGTTTCTATGGCCCGTTCCGTGACGCAGTAGGCTCCGGCGCCAACCTTGGTTCTGGAAACAAATATTCATATCAAATGGATCCGGCCAATTCCGACGAGGCGCTGTGGGAAGTCGGCTTCGACCTGCAGGAAGGTGCGGATATGGTGATGGTCAAGCCAGGCATGCCCTATCTGGATATCGTACGTCGCGTGAAGGATGAGTTCAAGGCACCCACTTTTGTCTATCAGGTCAGCGGCGAATACGCGATGCTGAAGGCTGCAGCGCAAAATGGCTGGCTGAATGAGCAGGCATGCGTGCTGGAATCGCTGCTTGCCTTCAAGCGCGCGGGAGCGGACGGGATACTCACCTACTTTGCGCTGGATGCGGCACGCTGGCTGAAGGAGTCATGAGTTCCGGAAGGGTGATTCTATAATTTTCAAAAAGGTTGCGAAACTGCGCTTTAGTTCCAGTCGTTGCCTTATAGAACTCGGCGTGCTAACCGGACAATAACGATTCCAGAGTCGCGATGTTTGCATGTGTCTCAGGGTGGCGGCTGCCGCTGTAGCGGGCGTTCTCGGGTAACACGATAATGTGTATCAGTGTCCCAGACTCACCGGTCAGGGCGTAACTGGGCACGGTTTCCTCATGGCCTCCCACACGCACTTTCCACTCGCCGTCTTCGAAGTCGATCCCGTGCTTGAGGAGAAAAAGCAGTACGGCTTTTGCGTCGTCACTGAACAGTATCAGGTTGATATCCGATTGTTCTCCAGCCGTGCCGTTCAGTACCGATCCTGTGAGGTAGGGGTGAAATTCCGCCAGCGCACGCATGGTGTTCAGCGCATCTTCCCGCAAGCGGCGCAGGATACCCGGGTGGCTTGCTTGCTGGTAGAGCGCGCGGTAGCTGTGCAGCGCATCATCCACTTCCTGATTGCTGGGCAAGTGTTGCGTGTCTGCCGCGCCCAGTTGGCGTGCCGCCTTTCGCTTGGCAAAGGCGTGGTCGGTGATGCCATCCTCGGCCATCAATTTGGCAGCCTGATGCGCCAGTTGCTCGCGCATCAGGTCGCGTCTATTTATATATTCCCTTGAAACGCGTTCTTTAGACATGTGTGAATTTAGAGCAACTGATCCTTGATCGTGTCTGCCGGTTTTACTTCCTCGCTGGGTGTAACCATGGGGTGTTCAGAAGGAATGTTTTCCTGGTAGAAATATTCGACCAGCGGGCTGTTGTCATCGCGATACCCCTCGTTATTGATATGCACGGCAACCATGTTGCCCGGCATGTTGTAGGTAGCTTCCGGCACATCATTAAGCACTTTTCCCATATAACTCATCCAGATCGGCAACGCCGCGCCGCCGCCGGTTTCCCGGTCGCCCAGACTGCGCGGCTGGTCGTAGCCCATCCATGCGATGCCGACCACGGTAGGCTGGAATCCACAGAACCACGCATCGATCGAATCATTGGTGGTTCCGGTCTTGCCAGCCAGGTCCTGGCGTCCAAGCTGCATGGCACGAATGCCCGTGCCGTGCTTGACCACGTCTTGCATCATGCTGACCATGGTGTAGGCGTTGCGCACATCAATGATTTGCTTCGCCCCGTTTCCGGCCACGTCAGGTGTCGCCTTGTAAAGCACGGTACCATGATCGTCTTCGATGCGATTGATGAAGTAAGGCTGGACCGAATAACCCCCGTTGGCGAATACCGAATAGGCAGCCAGCATTTGCATCGGTGTCACTGAACCGGCACCAAGGGCCATGGTAAGGTATGGGGGGTACTTGGTCGGATCAAAACCAAACTTGGTGATGTAATCGCGTGCATATTCCGGGGTGATGGATTGCAGGATGCGGATCGAAACCATGTTTTTCGATTTTATCAGCGCTTCACGCATGCGCATTGGCCCCTCAAACTTCCCGTCGTAATTCTTTGGTTCCCATGGTTCGTTGCCGGTTTGCTCTGCATCAAAGACAAGGGGCGCGTCATTGATTATTGTGGCTGGGGTGAAGCCCTTTTCCAGGGCGGCGGAATAAACAAAAGGCTTAAAGCTTGACCCGGGTTGCCGCCAGGCCTGGGTGATATGGTTAAATTGGCTGCGATTAAAATCGAAGCCGCCTATCAGTGAGTAGATCGCGCCATCATGCGGATTGCCCGAAACAAAAGCCGCTTCGACCTGGGGGAGTTGGCTGATTTGCCAGGTACCCTTGTCGTCCTTCTGGACTCGAATCAGCGAGCCCACATTAATGCGCTGGTTCATCGGAAGTTTCTTGGTTAGGGCAGGTTGTGCGAAAAGCAGGGCATCCCCGCTGATTTCAACAATTTCTCCACCCTTGCAATAAGCCTGAACCAGTTTGGGCGATGCAGCCAGAACCACCGCCGGAATCAGGTCATCGCTGTCATCAACTTCCAGTAGTGCGTCATCAAGCTGTTCGGTATTGCCGCTGTCGCCGTGCAGGTCGATAAAGCCCTCCGGGCCCCGGTAACCATGGCGACGGTCATAGTCCAGCACCCCGGTGAGAACGGCCCGATATGCTGCCTGCTGATCCAGTTGGCGTATCGTGGTGTAAACCTTGAAGCCTTGCGTGTAGGTGTCATCCTTGTATTTTTCAAAAACAGACTGCCGGACCATTTCCGTAAGGTAGTCGGCCTTCACGGCGAAACCCTGGCTGCCGCGCAGGGCCACAATCGGTTGCTGCTGGGCGGTTTGGAATTGCTCGTCGTTAATATAATTCAAATCGTGCATACGGCGCAGAACGTAAAGTTGGCGGAGCTTTGCACGCTTGGGATTGACGACCGGGTTGTAGGAGGAAGGCGCTTTAGGTAACCCGGCCAGCATGGCCGCCTCGGCTATCGTCACTTGGCTGAGAGGCTTGCCAAAATAAACCTGTGATGCCGAAGCAAAGCCGTATGCCCGCTGGCCCAGATAAATCTGGTTTATATAAAGCTGCAGGATTTCATCCTTGCTCATGCTGTGCTCGATCTTCAGGGTAAGCAAGACTTCGTTGAACTTGCGGGAAAAGGTTCTTTCCTTGGTCAGAAAAAAATTACGCGCCACTTGCATGGTTATCGTGCTGGCGCCCTGCTTTACCGTGCCGGAAGTGAAGTTGGACAGCGCTGCGCGCAACACTCCCGTGTAATCTATGCCGCCATGCTCATAGAATCGATCATCTTCGGCGGCCAGAATGGCCTGCTTCATTATTTCGGGGACTTCGGAGATTTGGACCAATGCGCGTCGCTCTTCGCCAAATTCGCCAATCAGCGTGCCCTCAGCGCTGTATATGCGCAGGGGGATTTTGGGGCGATAATCGGTAAGGGCTTCCAGTGACGGCAGGTTGGGATAAGCCACCAGTGCGGCGACACCAAGCAAAATCGCAGGGAGTAAAAGCAGGGCTAACGTGGCAAAGAGAAGGTAAATCCAGCGGCGGGAAAACATGTGCAGTCGTCCAAAAAAATGGTAAAAATGGGATCGTGCCTCGAATTATATAGGCTCCGTGCTTATAAATAACCCCCAAAAATAACTTTACACAATTTATAGTTATTGCTAGGATTTAAACCACTTTGTACAAATAAAGTGCTAAACGGTCAATGGTTAAAGTAAATTTCGATATACCTCTGGATTTTTTGTGGGCCAAGACCCCCCCCTTGATTGGGGTGGATATCAGTTCGTCATCTGTCAAGATGGTGGAATTGAGCCAGGCAAAGAAAAAAGGGACATATATCATTGAGCGTTATGCAATCGAGTTATTGCCAAAGGATGCGATTACCGACGGCAACATTAACAATCTTGATGCGGTTTCGGATTGCATGCAGCGAGCTTGGAAAAGACTGGGGACGCGCATCAGAAATGTCAGTATGGCATTGCCGGCGGCAGCCGTGATAACCAAAAAAATTATTCTTCCTGCCGGTCTGAGCGACGAAGACCTGGAATATCAAGTTGAGTCGGAAGCCAATCAGTACATACCCTTTGCACTGGAAGAGGTAAATCTCGATTTTCAGGTGATAGGCCCCGCGCCCAGCAATACCGAGGAATTGGAAGTGTTGCTGGCGGCTTCCCGCAAAGCAAATGTGGAGGATAGGGTTGCAGCCGCGCAGTCTGCCGGGCTGAAAACAGTGGTCATGGATGTTGAACCCTATGCCGCCGAAACGGCATTCGAGCAGATTCGTGTTCAATTGCCGGACGGCGCGCTGGACAAATGCGTGGCACTGATAGACATTGGTGCGGGTGTGATGAATGTCAATGTGTTGCGCAATGGCGAATCGGTATATTCGAGAGACCAGCAGGTGGGCGGCAATCAGTTGACCCAGCAGATACAGAGCGTATTCGGCCTGACTGTCGAGGAGGCAGAATCAGCCAAGCGCAATGGCGGATTGCCGGACAATTATGAGAGCGACGTGTTGGCGCCCTTCCGGGAAAACGTGGTGACGGAAATAGCCCGTGCATTGCAATTCTTCTTCACCTCAACCCAATATCACGAGGTGGATTACATCGTGCTTTCTGGCGGCTGCGCAGCTTTGCCCGGTCTGGATGACGAGGTGGCGACCAAAACTCAGGTAAGCACCATGGTGGCCAACCCATTTGCCTTGATGGCGATGTCCAGCCGTATCAAGCCTCGCCAATTGCAGGTTGATGCGCCCTCGTTGATTATCGCTTGTGGTTTGGCAATGCGCAGGTTTGACCCATCATGACACGCATCAACCTGTTACCTCACCGTGCCGAAAAGCGCCAGGCTCGCCAGATACAGTTTATCGCGCTCAGCGTGATTTCAGTGGTATTGGCAGCATTTCTGATCGGGATCGTGGATGTTGCAATCGACACCCAAATATCCTATCAGGAAAGGCGCAACCAGTACCTGAAGCAGGAAACGGCAATTCTGGACAAGCAAATCGAAGAAATCAACAAACTCCGTGAGCAAACCAGATCTTTGTTGGCGCGCAAGAATGTAGTGGAAACATTGCAAAGTGCCCGTTCGGATGTGGTGCATCTGATGGATCAAATGTTGCGAATTCTGCCCGACGGCGTTTACCTCAAGACACTCAAGCAGACCGGCAATCGAATCAATCTGGTTGGCTATGCGCAGTCGAATGCAAGGGTCTCGACGTTGATGCGGGCAATCGAGGATTCGCCCTGGCTGGATTCTCCTTCATTGGTTGAAATTCATGCTTCCGGCTCAGGCGCAGCCCGGATCAGCGAGTTTACATTGAACTTCAACCTGACCCCGCAGGCTGTGCCCGCGCCCCCCGTTAAACCCGCTGGCGCAAGGAATTGAATGGCATGATGAAATTGGCGGATCTGAAAAACCTGAACCCAAAAAAGCCGGGCGCTTGGCCCTGGCCGGCAAAGATTATTGCTTTTGTTGCGATGTTCGTTGCCGTAGTTGCCGCAGGCGCGATACTAATCCTGCAGGATGCATGGAATGATCTGCAGAACGCCAAACAGGAGGAAGTGAAGCTGAAGGAAGCCTTCCTGGTCAAGAAACGGGAGGCAATCAACCTAGATTTGATCAAGAAGCAGCTTATTGAAACTCAGGAATCCTTTGGCGCGCTACTCAAGCAGTTGCCGAACAAATCGGAAATGGATGCGTTATTGACCGATATCAACCAGGCCGGCTTGGGGCGTGGCTTGCAGTTTGACCTG
>JAJZEQ010000188.1:0-751 GCA_021851345.1 Pseudomonadota bacterium | reverse complement strand
AAGCCCGGTGCTGAAACAGTGAACGGTTCGTTCGCTGTTCAGCCAATTACCATCAGGGTGACGGGAAATTACGATGACATTGGCAAGTTTGCCAGTGACATTGCAATGTTGCCGCGCATCGTCACGCTTAACGATATTGCGATAAGCCCGAATGCTGCCGGATTGACAATGGATGCAACCGCGAAAACCTTCCGTTACCTGAGCGATGCGGAAACGAGCGCGCAGAAGAAGTCTGCGGGAGCAAAGAAATGAGATTAAGCCTTCTGGCGCTTGTTGTTGTACTCTTGTCCGGATGCGGGGGTGCGGAATATCAGGATTTGCGCGAGTTCGTGAAAAATTCCGGTGCTAATATGCGCGGCAAAATTGATCCGCCGCCAGAAGTGAAGCAATACGAATTCTTTGCTTATAACAATGATACAAACTTGCCCAATCCATTCAAGCCTCGCAAGCAGGATATGCGCTCAGGCGGTGGAGCCGGCTTGAATCAGCCGGATCTGAATCGTCCCAAGGAAGCGCTGGAGGAATTCCCGCTCGAGAGTCTCAAGATGGTCGGCTATCTCTACCAGAACAAAGTGGGCTGGGCTGTAATACGTGCTACAGACAACAAATTATACCGGGTAAAAGCCGGCAACTATATCGGTTTGAACTACGGTTTGATTAAAGAGGTGACCGAAACGTCAGTGATGATCAAGGAATCTGTGCAAGACAGCAGCGGTGACTGGACTGAACGCGATAGCAGTCTGCAATTAAT
>JAJZEQ010000176.1 GCA_021851345.1 Pseudomonadota bacterium | reverse complement strand
TGCACTTGAGGCAATTGATGCGCTGTGTCGCAAGCTGTTCGTGGAGTTGCATGTGCGGGGCTACCATATATCGGATATAGATGACGTATTGGCGCTTGTTTTCAACGGACTTGGCGTTGCCAACAGAGCGCTTTTGCAACCCGTAACTGCCTCGCGCAGCAGTGTCCTGTCGCAGGGGAAAATGCATCATGCAAAGGCAGGTATTGTCCGCTCTGTTTCGGTTAAAGCCGAACATCCGGTCAAAACCGAGCATAAAGAAATTCCTTCAGGCTCCAATGAACGCAACGCAGAGTTGCGCCGTGTACTCGGTTTCGCTTGCAGCGAACTGGTGCCGAATCTTGCGCGTGCCTCTGACGAGATTGAAAATTTATTAAGCGGCCTGGCCGGCGGCTATGTGCCGGCAGGACCTAGCGGATCGCCGACGCGAGGCATGGCGCATATTCTGCCGACCGGGCGCAATTTCTACTCCGTCGATCCACGCAGCGTACCGTCCCAGGCGGCATGGCACGTCGGGCAGCAGCTTGCCAATGAAGTGTTGACGCGCCATGTGCGCGAAACAGGGGGTTATCCCGAGAGCGTGGCAATCAGCATCTGGGGCACCAGTGCGATGCGCACTCACGGCGATGACGTGGCGCAGATTTTGGCGCTGCTCGGCGTGCGGCCAGTCTGGCGGCAGGAAAATCGCCAGTTGACGGGTGTCGAGGTGATCCCGCTGGCCGAATTGAAGCGCCCGCGCATCGATGTCACGACGCGCATCAGCGGTTTTTTCCGCGACGCCTTTCCCCAATTGATCGATCTGATCGATGACGCAGTACATGCTGTGATCGTGCTGGACGAGCCGCTGGCGCAGAATTTCGTGCGCAAGCATTATCTGAGCGAGCTGGGCGAGTGGATAGGCAAGGGCTTGTCCGAGGACGATGCATCGCGCCGCGCCGGGTATCGCATTTTCGGTGCGAAACCGGGTAGTTATGGCGCGGGCATTCTGCCCTTGATTCAGGAAAAGAATTGGCAAACCGATGCCGATTTTGCCGAGGCTTATGTCAACTGGGGCGGCTACGCCTATGCGCGCGGTGACCAGGGCATTGATCAGCGCGATGCATTTCGAACGCGCTTGTCAGGGGTTCAGGTGGCGCTGCACAATCAGGACAACCGCGAGCACGATATTTTCGACAGCGACGATTATCTGCAATTTCACGGCGGCATGATCGCCACCATCCGCTCTCTGACAGGTCGGCAGCCGCGCCACTATTTCGGCGACAGTCATGACCCGGCTCGGCCGAAGGTGCGGGACTTGAAGGAAGAGACTTTGCGGGTATTCCGCTCGCGCGTGGTGAATCCCAAGTGGCTGGCAGGGATTCAGCGCCATGGCTACAAGGGCGGGCTGGAATTGACAGCGACAGTGGATTATCTGTTCGGTTACGACGCCACAGCCCGCGTCATGGACGACTGGATGTACGAGCAAGTGGCGAATACCTACGGCATGGACCCCGGAATGCAGCGCTTTCTGGAAGAATTCAATCCGTGGGCGCAGAACGCCATCGCCGAGCGCCTGCTTGAAGCGGCCAAACGCGGCATGTGGGCCAAGCCTGAGCCGCAAACGCTGGAAGCCCTGCAGAAACTGTATCTCAAGAGTGAAACCCTGTTGGAGGCGCGCGGCGAATCGCCGCGCGAAAAAGCATGACTTTCCCGTTTTCCGCGATTGTCGGGCAAACGCAGTTGAAAACCGCCCTGCTGCTGTGCGCGGTAGATCCTATGCTGGGCGGCGTGCTGATCCGCGGTGACAAGGGCACTGCAAAGAGCACGGCAGCGCGGGCGCTGACCGACATTCTTCCGCTGATCGAGCGGGTTGCCGGGTGTGCATTCAATTGTTCGCCCGGCGCGCCCTACGGGTCCTGCGAGATATGCAGTTCTCCGGATGCACTGGCGCAGGCAAGTGCCGTGCCTTTCATTACCCTGCCGCTGGGTGCAACCGAAGATCGCGTGCTCGGCACGCTTGATCTGGAACAGGCCCTGAAAGGCGCAAAACGCGCTTTCCAGCCCGGCCTGCTGGCTGCTGCGCATCGCGGCATTCTGTACATTGATGAAGTAAATCTGCTCCCTGATCATCTGGTGGATGTCTTGCTGGATGCTGCGGCCATGGGCGTGAATGCGGTGCAGCGGGAAGGGTTGTCTTTGACACACCCCGCACGCTTCACGCTGATTGGCACAATGAATCTGGAGGAGGGCGATCTGCGCCCGCAACTGCTTGATCGCTTCGGCTTGATGGTGGAAGTGGCTGCGCCGCGCGAAAAGACTGCGCGTGCCGAGGTGGTTCGTCGGCGTATCGCTTACGAGACCGATCCGGCCGCCTACGGCACCGCCTGGGCAGCGGAGCAGGATGCACTACGCCAGCAGATTGACACCGCGCAACGATTGTTGCCGGAGGTGGTGCTGGATGATGGGTTGCTGGATTTGATCAGCCATCTGTGCTGCGAGTTCGAAGTGGCCAGCCTGCGCGCGGACATTGTCATGCACAAGGCGGCGCGTGCACTGGCGGCACTCGATGGGCGGGGGCAAGTGACACCTGATGACGTGCGCGGCGCGGCGGAACTCGCGTTGCCGCACCGGCGTCGGCGTAAACCGTTCGAGCAGCCGGGACTGGATCGCGATCGCCTTGACGAATTGATGCGACAAGCAAGCCAAGCACCTGCCGAGAGTGAAGTTGAACCAGTCACGGCTCCGGACAATGAGCATGCATCGAGGGACACGGAAGCACCAAGGGATGACGAAGGACAAGATCAGCAACAGGTGTTTGCCGCCGCGTCAGCCGGTAGTGTGCCCAGGATTACGGTGGACGCGAATGCCAATCGCCTTGCCGCCGGCCGGCGCAGCGCAGCGGCAGATGCTTCGCGCGGACGGGTGGTACGCGCCGTGCCAGACCAGAATCCGAGCAGCCTTGCCGTGGGTGCAACACTGCGTAGCGCAGCACTGCGTAACACAGGCGAATTCCGGGTGAAGAAAATTGATTTGCACCAGCAGATACGCACGGGAAAAAGCGCTAATCTGATTTTATTTGTGGTGGATGCCTCTGGCTCCATGGCGGCGCAGCGGCGTATGGAAGCAGTCAAGGGCGCGGTGCTGGCGCTGCTTACCGATGCCTACCAGCAACGCGACGAAGTGGCTGTGATTGCCTTTCGCGGTGAATCGGCGACGCTGCTGCTGTCCCCCACCCGTAGTGTTGATCTTGCCGAACAGGGGTTGCGCGAGTTGCCCACCGGTGGCCGCACGCCTTTACCGCATGCGCTGCAGTTGACCCTGGAAACGCTGGAGCAGGCGAATGGCAGGGGTATCCCGCCGCTGCTTGTGCTGCTGAGCGACGGCAAGGCCAACGTGGCGCTGGGCGATGGCGGCGATCCATGGCAGGAAACGCTGCAACTTGCCGGATTGCTGGCTGAGCGCGGTTTGCCGGCCTTGGTTCTCGATACCGAAACCGGTTATCTGCGCCTGGGTCGCGCACGACAGTTGGCACAGGCGCTGGGTGCAGAATGCCTGTCGCTGGAAGAATTGTCGGCAGAAAGTCTGGCACTGACGATACGGGGATGCATGTAATGAGCAAGGAGTATTCATGATAGTTTGTATTGGTGCAGGACCAGGTGACGTTGGCTACCTGACCCAGCGTGGCGCTGAACTGATTCGGAGTGCTGACATGGTGGCCGGATTCAATGCCGTCCTAAACGTTGTGCACAGCCTGATACCCGAAGCGGCGGAAATCGTGACCATGGGTTATCGCGACCAGGTAGACAAGCTGGCGCAGGTGGCGCAAGCCCACCACGCGGGCAAACGCTGCGTGGTGGTTTTTATGGGGGATATCCACTTTAGCGGCTTCCAGTATCTGGAGCGGGTTGAGCGCGCCTGCGGCCATCCAGTGGAAAGTTTGCCGGGAATTTCCTCGGCGCAAATTCTCGCATCCCGTGCGAAAGTATGTTTCGACGAAACCACCTTCATCACGTTTCACCGCCGTGGTGATCTTGACCCGTTCAAGCGCCATCTGGTCCATGTGCTCCAGGACGAGCGCAATGCCATCGTGATTCCCTGTCCCTGGGACGCAGCGCGCTCATTCATGCCGCGCCACATCGCAACCTATTTGCTTGAGAATGGAATTTCGCCTGAGCACCCGACCGAGGTTTGGGAGAATCTGACCCGCACCGAAGCGGAATGGCACGGTACGCTCGCCGAATGTGTGGCTCGCGATTTTACGGACATGAGTATTATGCTGATCCGTACCCGTCGGCCGATGCCAAGTCAGATCGAAGCGCCGGAGAGTAGATGATACAGGCGGAAAATAGCGAGCCGTTCGGCATCGTGGTGGCGGGTCACGGCAGTCGCGACCCTGACGGCATTCGTGAATTCGAGGCGCTGATTGAGCTGATCCGCGCGCGGGCGCCGCAGCATGTGGTTAGCCACGGTTATCTGGAATTCGCCAGCCCGACCATCGATCAGGCGGTGGCGGCCAATCTCGCCGCAGGTGTGCGGCAAGTGGTCATGGTGCCGGGTGTGCTGCTGGCGGCAATGCACGCCAAGAACGACATGCCGGGTGAGTTGTTGACATACGCACGTGCCCATCCCGAGATTGATTTTCACTTCGGCGCGCCGCTGGGCTTGCATCCGTTATTGCTGCAACTGGTTCAGGAACGCATAGTCGCTGCCGAATCGGCGTCCCCGCATACCGTGCGCCGCGACGATACCTGCCTGGTGCTGGTCGGTCGCGGCACCACCGATCCCGATGCCAACGGCGAAGTGGCCAAGTTCGCTCGCATGATAGAGGAGGGCATGGGTTTCGGCGCTGTTAGCGTCTGTTATTCGGGGACTGCCAAACCGCTGGTTGCCGATGGCTTGCGCGCTGCAGCAAGGATGGGCTACGCACGACTGGTGGTGGTGCCGTTTTTTCTGTTCGATGGTGTGCTGGTTAAACGGATTTATGAAGCCGCCGATGCCTTACGGGAACGCGAGCCTGAACTGGAAGTGCTCAAGGCGGGTTATCTCGGCGTACATCCGCATGTGGCCGATGTGATGATAGATCGCGCACGCGAAGCCGTGGCAGGTCGTGCGGCAATGAACTGTTCATTGTGCAAATATCGTGTACAGATTGTCGGTTTTGAAGAACAGGTGGGTGAACCGCAGCGCCCTCACCATCTTCAGGTGCGCGGCTTGCTGGGGAAACAAAGGGGGGACGCAGCGGCCCAGGCGAAGCCCGAGTTTACGTCTTACATTCCGCACCCGATTGAAGCTGAAAGCTTTCGGATTATCGCCGCCGGACGGGACTGGTTCGGTTTTCCCGAGGCACACCTGACCGTGCTGCAGCGTTTGGTACACACCAGCGGCGATTTTAACGCGCCAGACGACATGTATTTCTCATCTGGCGCAGTCGAAGCCGGCATCCGTTCCCTGTTGCGCTGCAAACGCGTGATTACTGACGTGACCATGGTGCAGACTGGGCTAAAGCGCGCCCTGCTCGAACAGTTAGGCATCGAAACATGGTGCGGCGTGCATGACCGCGAAACAGCATTGATGGCACAGGCGCACGGTATTACCCGCTCCGCCGCCGGAATTCGTCGCGCTTGGGAAAAGTTTGGCAACGACACCGTATTGGCAATCGGCGATGCGCCCACCGCGATCATGGAAGCAACGCGCCTGATCCGCGGGTACGGGTGGCGACCGCAACTGGTGATCGGCCTGCCTGTGGGCTTTGTCGGCACGTGCGAGGCGAAATCGGATCTCCGGCGCTGCCTGCAAGTGCCGCGCATTACCAACAGCGGCACTCGCGGAGGTTCACCCTGGGCGGCCAGCGTCGTCAACGGCTTGATGATAGCCGCGCTGAACCAGCTTGCAGCGTATGGACCAGACTGAACTTGCAGAATTTGATCTGGGTGTGCTCGCGCCGAATGGTTTGCGGCGCGGACGCACCACGGGGAGTTGCGCTGCTGCAGCGGTTAAAGCCGCGATCTGCCTGCTCCTGCGCGGCGAGCACTGCACACAGGTACAAGTGACACTGCCGGACGGTGCGCATTTTCTGTTGGTGCCGATACAGGACAGCCGCAGGCTGGACCAGCACACGGTGCGTGCAGAAGTGCTCAAGGATGGCGGAGACGATCCGGACAACACCCATGGCGCGACGATTTTTGCCGAGGTGCGCCGGAACAATGCCGGGCAGATTCGCTTCTTCGCCGGGGTCGGGGTCGGGACTGTAACGCAACCCGGTTTGAGGGTAGCAGTGGGAGAACCTGCGATCAATCCGATCCCGCGCCAGATGATGCGTCAGGCAGTCTTCGAGGTGCTGGTTAAAGGGGCGCGGAAGGATAGGGATGAGGGTTTTGACCTGACCATCGGTTGCGAAAATGGCGAGGCCATTGCCAAGAAAACATTCAATCCGAGGCTGGGCATCCTTGGCGGCATTTCCATCCTCGGTACCTCGGGGATAGTCGAGCCTTTGTCACTGGCATCCTGGATAGCCTCGATCGAGGTTTATGTGCGCGTTGCGCTTGGCGACGGCGCACAGAATGTGGCTTATCTGCCTGGCAAAATCGGCCGTTCCTATGCACGGGAGGTGCTCAGCTTGCCCGAGAAGCGGGTCGTGCAGATCGCCAATTTTCTGGGCGATGCAATCGATTTTTTGCAGCGGGCGCTGGACGAAGAGCAGCGTCAACTGGATACATTGTGGGTGCTGGGGCATCCGGGCAAGCTTGCCAAAGTGCTGGACGGGGTGTGGGACACACACTCCAGCAGGAGCGGAATGGCAATGGGATGTGTGGCGCGGGTGGCCGCGGAACTTGGAATTGAACCTCGCATGGTGCAGGAAATTGAGAATGCAAATACGGTGGAAGCAGCAATGGAGCGATTAAAGAGTGAAGCCGGTGCACAAGCGCTATGGATGGAAATCGAGCGGCGCATAGCCGAGCGGATATGCGGGCGGGTGCCTGCGGCCAGGCGGGTCGAAGTGCGTTTGTTTGATCTGAGTGGCAATACCTTGGGAACACCATGAGTGCGCCAGAAACGGTTGGACTGGGCACGTTCTGGGGTATCGGCGTCGGGCCGGGGCCAGCGGGATATATCCCGCTGGCGGCACTTGAAGCATTGCAGCAGGCCGATCTCGTGTTTGCACCGCGCGCGCGCAGCGCGGAAACCTCGGTTGCCCTGCAATGTCTGGAAGGTATCGAAATTCCGCCGCAGCGGTTACGGGAAATCGAATTCAACATGGACCCTGACCGCACGGTGCTGCGCGAGCACTACGCAGAGCTGGCCGAAAACATCGCGGCAGAATTGCGCGCCGGTCGTAACGTGGCTTACCTCACCATCGGCGATACGCTGACATACTCGACTTACGGCTATATATTGGCCGCACTGCGCGATCTTTTACCCGGATTGCCGCAGCGTACGTTTCCCGGCATCACCAGCTACGCTGCAGCCGCCGCGGCAATGGGCTGGCCGCTCGGAGAAGGCAAGGAACGCACTCTGATTCTGCCTTGTCCGGAGGATGCTCATGCGCTCAAGCGTGATATCGAATGCCATGACATCGTGGTGCTGATGAAGATAGGCGCGCGTCTGTCCTGGGTACTCGAACTGCTGCGCGACATGGGCATTGCCGAACACTGTGCTTTTGCCCGCCGCATCGGTTTGCCGGATGAAATGCTGGCAACCGGGGTGAACAGTTTGTGTGCAACCGGGGCGATGGGTTATCTCGCCACCCTGCTGATACGCAAAACACCAAGAGAGAAACGACATACATGAAAGTTTATTTTATCGGCGCCGGTCCCGGTGCCTCCGATCTGATCACGCTGCGCGGCGCGAACATCCTTGGGCGTGCAAGCATGGTT
Source organism: Pseudomonadota bacterium (assembly GCA_021851345.1). Lineage (GTDB taxonomy): Bacteria > Pseudomonadota > Gammaproteobacteria > Burkholderiales > Gallionellaceae > Gallionella. The sequence goes on along the minus strand of JAJZEQ010000176.1, from coordinate 2,507 downwards.
TTGTACGCGGGTTCGCTGGTGCCGACAGATATGCTGCAACATTGCCGGCCTGATGCGGAATTGATTGATACCGCCAAACTTGATCTGGAACAGCAGCAAGCCTGCTACGTGCGGGCACAGGCAACAGACTGCGACGTGGCCCGCCTGCACTCCGGTGACCCGGCAATTTATGGCGCAACGGCTGAGCAAATGCGGCGGCTCGATGCCCTGGGCATCGAATACGAGGTAGTGCCTGGGGTGTCATCATTTACCGCTGCAGCTGCTGCGATCAAAGCCGAGCTGACCAGGCCGGAAGTATCACAAACCGTCATTCTGACCCGTGTTTCCGGTCGTGCCTCGGCAGTGCCAGACTCAGAAGCCATTGCGCGGCTGGCAGCGCACCGTTCCACCATGTGTATCTTTCTGTCCGGCCCGCACCTGAAAAAAATCGTCACCGACCTGCGCCTGCATTATCCGGCAGATACGCCTGTGGCGCTGGTATATCGGGCAAGTTGGCCGGAGCAGCGGGCCTATCAAGGGACGCTGGGCAGCGTGCTCAAGGAAACCAAGCGCAAGGATTGGAACCTCACCACCATGCTGTTGGTTGGCGCCGCGCTGGGGCGGGATGTGCAGACAGAATCCAGCCTGTATTCCAAGGACTTCACGCACATTTTTCGCGTGGTGAAGAAAAAGAAACAGAAGGTGACAACGTGAGCGCATCACTCGGCATTTGGTTAATTCGCCCCGAAAGCGAGGCACTGGCCACTGTCTTGCAAACCAGACTCGGTGGCGTGCTGCATCGTCCCTGGCTCAATGCAGTCATGCCGCAAAAAGCCCAATTTGCAGCAGCCTACGGTTTGCATACGCAATGGATAATGATCGCTGCAAGTGGCATAGCGGTGCGCTTCCTGGATGGCCTGGTCAAGGACAAGCATAGCGATCCGGCCATGGTGGTGCTGGACGAAGCAGGCCGTTTCGCCGTTTCGCTGCTGGCCGGTCATGAAGGCGGTGCAAACCGGCTGGCCTATTGCGTGGCCAACGCCATCGGTGCTGTGCCGGTGATCACCACCGCAACCGAGGCCATCAAGCCACTGGTGGTTGGCGTCGGCTGCCGAAAGGATGTGTCAATCGAGCGCATAGAGGCAGCCGTATGCAGGGCGCTGGGCGAACGGTGCATCAGCGAAATACGCGAGGTGGTCACGATAGACCTGAAAGCTGATGAGCCAGGGTTAATTGAATTCTGCGAACGGCATGTCTTGCCTTTGCGTGTGTTGGCACGGGAAACCGTGGCCGAACGGTCGTGGGTGACCAAGCCCTCGGACTGGGTGCAAAAGAATGTGGGTCTGGATGGCGTATGTGAACCGTGCGCCTTGATTGCGAGTGCGCGCGGAAAATTGACCGTTCCTAAAATGTCTTTGGATGGCGTAGCCGTGGCAGTGGTAGAAGATAAAGGATGGTTGGAAATATGAAAGGTGTGCTCAATTTGGTTTCAGTCGGGCCGGGATTTGCCGATCTGATTGCCCCCCGTGCCGAAGCGGCATTGCGGGACAGTGATGTGATCGTGGCCTACGATTTGTATTTGCGCTGGATCCAGCCCTGGCTGGCAGGCAAGGAAATTCACGTGCCGCCGCTTACCCAGGAACGCGAGCGTGCCTTGCTGGCGATAGAAAAAGCACGGGGCGGTGCCAGAGTCGCGCTGATTTCCAGTGGCGACATCGGCATTTATGCCATGGCGGCGCTGGCTTTCGAAGAGATGCGGGAAGACGATGAGTATGAGGTCAACGTGATACCCGGCATTACCTCTGCCAATGCTTGCGCGTCCCTGCTGGGTTCTCCCTTGTCGCACGACTTCGCCACCCTCAGCCTGTCCGATCTGCTATGCCCATGGGAATGGATAGAGCAGCGCGGGCGGCACATAGCAGAAGCAGACCTCGCCTGCGTTTTGTACAACGTGCAAAGCGCCGGCCGACAGCAAGGCGTGTACCGCATTCTGAACATCATGCTTGAATCCAAGTCGCCCCGCACGCTGTGCGGCGTGGTGAAAAATGCATACCGCCCGGGACAGGCGGTCAGTATCCATCATCTCGAAGAATTGCTGACGATGCAGTTCGACATGCTCACCACCATCGTGATCGGCAATCGCTTTACCCGCAGAAAGCGCGGTTATATTTTTACGCCGCGCGGCTACAACGATTGGGCGGCGCCTCTCGAACAACCTGCAAAAAATGTGCTGACCGAACACGCGATCTGGGTTTTTTCCGGCACCAGCGACGGTAATCTGCTTGCAAGAGAACTGGCGAATAATGGCTATCCGGTCGTCATCTCCACTGCAACGGAATACGGAGGCGATCTTGCAATCAGGGACTGCCCGGGCGTCTCGGTATGGGCGGGGCGGCAGGGTGTGGAAGCACGCAGGCAGGCGCTCACCAGGACCAAGGCCAGGGTGTTGGTTGATGCGACACACCCTTATGCCAATTTGATTTCAGAACAGTTGATCGGCCTGTCGCGCACCCTGAATATCCCTTATC
>JAJZEQ010000033.1 GCA_021851345.1 Pseudomonadota bacterium | reverse complement strand
CAATCCTCAATCCTCAATCCTCAATCCTCAATCCTCAATCCTCAATCCTCATTTCCCTGCCTTGGGACTTGACTTAATGCATTCTCGCTGGCTTAATTGGCTCCTAATTATGAGCCAATTAAGGAGCTATAAAATGGCAATGGAAACGATACTGTCCGACCTGTCGGTCAGCATGACAGAGTTCAAGAAGAACCCCAATGTTGCGCTCAGGGAATCGGGCGGGCAGGCGGTGGCCGTGCTCAGCCACAACAAGCCGGCGTTCTACATGGTGCCTCCCGACCGTTACGAAGCCATGCTGGATGCAATCGACGACTTGCACCTCGTGCGCGTGGTCAAGGAACGCCTCAAACAAAAAGACCGCGCCATAGCGGTGACGCTGGATGACCTCTAAACCGGCTGCGCGCAAAGCTGCCACGAAATACAGCCTCAAATTCGTACCGGATGCCTGGCGCGAATGGCAGGCGCTGGACGGTTCGATCAAGCAGGCACTCAAACCGCTACTGGCAAAACGCCTGCAAAACCCGCATGTCCCCGGCGCGCTTCTGCACCGCGAGTTGGCGGGCTGTTACAAGATCAAACTGCTCAAGCAAGGCTATCGCCTCGTGTACATGGTTGAAGACGACGTACTGGTCGTGCTGGTGTTGTCTGTCGGCAAGCGTGCAGACAGCGCGGCATATCTGGCGGCAACAAAACGCATTAAATAATAGACGGGGAATATTGAATCATTTTTTACAGCAAATCGAAGTGGTGCTTCTAGCTCCTGAACCAATATTCCGGCGACGGCTCAGGCCTGCCGTATATCCCGCTGCTCAATCCGTTCGACCTGGCCGCCGCGTTCGTGCTGCACGCCTGCTGGAAATGGACAACCGGCGAGACCGATACCCCATCCGCCGCATCGCTGCAGGAACCGGTCAGGCTGGGCTGCTATCTCGGCGCCTTCCTCTGGCTCACCACGCTGGCCGCGCGCCTCGCCCATTACTGGGGCGATGTGCCGTTCCAGACCGACCTGCTGATGCATTCCTACCTGATGCACGCCATCCTTTCGCTGATCTGGACCGTCACCTCCATCAGCCTGATGATCTACGCCACGCAGCACAGCCGGCGCAGCGCGTGGTTCGCCGGATTCAGCCTGCTCGCCATCGTCGGCGTCAAGCTGATGATGATCGACCTGGCCAACAAGGGCGCCGTGATGTGGACCGCCTCGCTGATCGGCATCGCACTGCTGGTGATTGCGGCGAGCTACTTTTCGCCGGCGCCGCCGAAGCACTCGGAGGTAGCGGCGGGGGAATGAGCGGGGCCGCGAAGGACTGAAGAAGCTGTGCACGAGCGTGCTGATTTTGCCCTTGTGATATCTAAGGTTCCAATATTCGGTGTTGTAGGAGCGGGCCATGCCCGCGAACAAAATGACAATCGCGGGCATGGCCCGGTGACAATTCTGCATCTGCTTTAGCAGATAGCAGATTGCCTACTTTTAGTGCTCCTGCACGACAGTTTGGCATGTATAAACAATGTTGACACATATTGTTTGCGCGCCTAAACTGATGACTATTCAATCTTGTCGGGAGCACATCATGGAAGTCATCGTTAAGAAATGGGGCAACAGCGCGGCAGTGCGCATCCCGGCCTCTGTCATGGCGGCGGCGCATGTTGAACTGGAGCAGTCCGTCCAGGTGCGCGAAGAGCAGGGCCGCATCGTTATCGAGCCAGTGCGCCGCAAGGCATACAAGCTGGACGATTTGCTGGGCGGCATCACCGCAAAGAATCAGCACAAACCCGTTGATACCGGCGAACCGGTCGGCAAGGAAGTCTGGTAATGGCGCGCCGCTTCGTGCCGGATGCGGGCGACATCGTCTGGCTGGAATTCTCGCCGCAGGCCGGCCACGAACAGGCAGGCCACCGTCCCGCGCTGGTGCTCAGTCCCGCCGCCTACAACAGCAAAACCGGCACCATGCTATGCTGCCCGATGACCACGCAAATCAAAGGCTACCCGTTCGAAGTCATCATCCATGCGGAAGGCGTCAGCGGCGCGGTGTTGTCTGACCAAGTGAAAAATCTCGATTGGAAAGCACGCAAAGCCACGCCCAAAGGCAAGGCCTCTGCCGAAGAACTGGATGAAGTACGCGCAAAAATTTCCTCGCTGCTTGGGATTTCTGCGTAGTCATAACACGGATACAGAGACAACGTGAAGTCGATGATGCGCAAAGTGATGGAGTGACTTATGAAACGCGAGTACTACTCAGACTCAATTTCCAATTTCCTCCGTTCTTCAACCGAGGAGATTCTTGGCGTCCTCGCACTAAATAATGATTTCGCGCTAATCCAAACTCAACGCAGCGCTTGGCTAGCACAGATAAAAATTCTTCGCCAAATTCTCGCATCCCATCAAGGTTCTATTTATTTCGAGTATTCAATTCCTCGTATGGGTCGAAGAATTGATGTCGTACTGATAATTGGGCCAGTTATTTTTGTCCTTGAATTTAAGGTGGGTGAACGTGAATTTTCCACCTACGCCTTGGACCAAGTTTGCGACTATGCGCTGGACTTGAAAAATTTCCACGACACAAGCCATGAGCAATATATCGCACCAGTACTGATCGCAACGGATGCAAAAATAGCTGTTCCAATAATTGCGATTACTCCACAAAACGACAGACTGCTGTTCCCAATCAAATCGAACCTAACCCAACTCGGAAAAGTAATTGAGGATGTGTTAAGTTTCGTTGATGGCAGCGACATAGATGTGAAGCTATGGGAAAGCGGCCGTTACTGTCCAACCCCGACGATAATTGAGGCAGCAATAGCGCTGTACAACAATCATTCCGTTGCCAATATAACGCGTAAAGATGCTAGCGCTATTAATCTCAACCGGACCACTTCCGCAATTTCTGAGATTATTAGCTCATCGAGGCGGAACTCCCATAAAACAATTTGTTTTGTGACGGGCGTGCCGGGCGCAGGCAAAACGTTAGTGGGACTGGACATCGCCACGAATCATATTGATGCAGACGATGATTTGTATAGCGTTTATTTGTCCGGAAATGGGCCGCTTGTAAAAATTCTTTGTGAAGCGCTGGCTCGCGATAAAGTTAAGCGCGGCAAAGAAGAAGGAGAGAGAATAAGAATTGGTATTGCGCGAAGTTCTGTTAAGACATTCATCCAAAATGTCCACAACTTCCGAGACGAATGTCTGCGTAATATTTCCAAAGCCCCTCCGGAGCATGTTGTAATATTTGATGAGGCTCAACGCGCATGGCATATGGAGCAAACTTCTTCTTTCATGCGCCGCAAGAAAAGCACTCCGAACTTTAATCAATCAGAGCCCGAATTTCTGATCTCCTGTATGAATCGGCACCCAGATTGGGCTGTCATTGTTTGCCTTGTTGGTGGTGGCCAGGAAATTAATACGGGAGAGGCTGGCATCGGCGAATGGATCGACTCCATAAACCGATCATTTCCCGATTGGCATATCTGCATTTCATCACGTCTCACAGATAGCGAATACAACGCAGAAAAGGTGCTGGCTGATATAAGGTTGCGCCAAAATGTGACCTACTATGATGAGCTTCACTTAGGTGCTTCAATGCGTTCATTTCGCGCAGAAGATGTTTCGCTACTTGTTAAGCAGATGCTAGACCTTGAGGTTGATTCTGCTCGGCAAACTTATGAGAAAGTTAAAGACAAATATCCGATTGTGATCACTCGCGATTTAAGTAAAGCGAAGAAGTGGCTCAAAGGGCAAGCGCGCGGCTCAGAGCGATACGGGATAGTTGTTTCATCCCAAGCAGAAAGGCTAAGGCCTCATGCAATAGACGTAAAATCACCCATGGACCCTGTTCACTGGTTTCTGGATGAAAAAGATGATGTCCGGTCATCTTACTATCTTGAAGATGTTGCTACTGAATTTGACGTTCAAGGCTTGGAACTGGACTGGGCGTGCGTAACTTGGGATGCTGATTTTCGACATAGTCTAAGCGGATGGAGCCATCATTCATTTTGTGGAAATCGCTGGAACAAAATTAACAAAGAAGAGCGAAGGCAATACTTAAAGAATGCCTATCGAGTTTTATTGACCAGAGCACGTCAGGGAATGGTTCTGGTTGTTCCGGAAGGAGATGTTGAAGATCACACTCGCAACTCCCAGTATTACAACGGAACTTACAGCTATCTGAAAGAAATTGGCTTCGCAGAAATCTAATTGGGGGTAGCCACTATGCAGCTCACCGGAAAGCAAATGGATTGCCCAATCTACTACATCATGTCCGACCAGCCAGACTGTTGCGGGGAATGCGGAAGCCGTTTAGATTTGATCGAAATCAAAGTAATTGATGGTGAGCGAGTATTTGTTTCAGAGTGCCTCGGCTGTCACCGTGAGGCGCTACTTGTTGAAGAGTAGTAATAACTCCAACAATTCCTCAACCGCAAGCGTGATCGACTCGTGAACCGCGAATTGCGCAAACTCGGCTGGCATGTGGTTCTCCTTTGGCAGCATCAGTTGGGCAAACCCGCGCGTGTTGCTGTTATAGTGAAACGCGCTTTGGAATCCGGTAAACGCGACACCCATAACTGACCTGTTTAATAAACTCGGGTTATTTATCCCATAACTATGGCCACCATTCTTCCAGCACTACATTCTAAAAATCTGAGGCTCACGTCAGGTGAGCGACGATTTGGCGCTTGCCTGCTGCGCAATCTGGAGGATGACTATCACTGCTGGGTCGATGTGCCGGTGGGGCCCAAGCAGCGCCGACCAGACCTTATTGTGCTTCATCCCGGCAGGGGGATCCTGGTGTTGGAGGTGAAAGACTGGCTGGTGACCACGATTCCGCGAATGGATAGGCATGCTGCCGAAATACATACGGATCGCGGTTTAAAGACGGTGGTCAATCCGCTTGAGCAGGCGCGGGCTTATGCGATTGAGATCACGGCGCTTCTGGAACGTGACCCGCTGCTGGTGCTGCAGGAGAGAGGCGTTATCACCACTGCCCCAGGGACGCAGCCCAATTGAATTTGCGCAAAATAAGTTCCTGTGTGGGCGCCTTCTTTTCTGGCTGATTGACTAAAGAACGTTCGTTCTCTGTGATTCGCTGGTCTTGTGCGATCCATGAATTGGAGATTTGACCATGCAGCCCCAGCCAGCTATTTTTGAAGAACACGCAATCCGCCGTGTGTACGACGAGGTCTCGGAAACCTGGTGGTTTTCGGTGGTGGACATTGTGCAGGTATTGACTCAGCAACCTGATTGCCAGACGGCGCGTAAGTACTGGAACAAGCTGAAAGAGCGGCTGGGTAAGGAAGGCAGCGAGTCGGTGACAAATTGTCACCGACTGAAACTGCCAGCTGCCGATGGCAAGAATTACCTGACCGATGTGGCTACGGCAGAGACGTTGCTGCGTCTGGTGCAGTCCGTGCCCAGCCCGAAGGCCGAGCCGATCAAGCTGTGGCTGGCGAAGGTGGGTTATGAGCGGATGCAGGAGATGGCCGACCCGGTGTTGTCGCTGGAGCGTGCCCGCGAGACCTGGCAGAAGCACGGGCGCAGCGAGAAGTGGATACAGCAGCGCATGACCGGACAGGAGACGCGCAACAAGCTGACGGATTATTGGAAAGAGCATGACATCAAGGAAGGCGAGGAGTACGCGACCCTCACCAATATCATCCACCAGGAATGGGCTGAGGTGGATGTGAAGGCGCATAAAGAGATGAAAGGCTTGAAGACGCAAAACCTGCGCGACCACATGAGCGAGGCGGAATTGATTTTAACCAGCCACTTAGCTGGCGTCGTTGGACAGCTTAGTGAAATGGCTATGCAAAGCTTACCGCGTTGACTGAATTGTCCACTCGCCAGATCGCCGAGAGCGTGGATGCCACGGGCATGAATGAGAACGAGGCGGCAGCGAAAACCGGCGGGGGTATTGCAAAAAAAGCGCGGTTGGAACTGGAAGGTAAAACGGGCAGGAAGGTGGTAACGGCAGAGAATTATTTGCCACCGAGCAAGAAAAAACTGGCGAGAAAGTGATGTCGTCATCCCCGAATGTCTTTATCGGGGATCCAGAATTTCGGCCAGCCAGAAGCTGGATTCCCGACCAGAACCGCTTCGGGAATGACGGGGTGGGTTGCTTCGGGAATGACGGGGTAGGAGAGTTTCGGGAATGACGGGGTGCTTGGGGAATGTCGGGTTAACTAGGGTGGCGTAATGGGCAAGCAGCCTGCGGTTTATATTCTGGCGAGTGGATATAACGGCACTTTATACATTGGTGTAACCAGTGATCTGATTCAGCGTATCTGGCAGCATAAGAATGATCTGGTTGAAGGATTCACGGAGAAATATGGTGTTCATTCTCTGGTGTATTACGAATTACATGAGCAGATGCTGACAGCGATAGAGCGGGAGAAGCAACTCAAAAAATGGAACAGGCAATGGAAAATAAATTTGATCGAGAAGGCGAATCCGATGTGGAAGGATTTATGGGAAGAGTTGGTTTGAATTTACTTTGAGGTTAAAGCATGAACGCAACCACTGCATCATCCCCGAATGCTTTTATCGGGGGATTACCTTCGTCATCCCCGAAGGTTTCTATCGGGGATCCAGAATTTCGGCTAGTCAGAAGCTGGATTCCCGACCAGAACCGTCTCGGGAATGACGGAGTGGAAAAGCTTCGGGAATGACGAAAGGTCAAAAGGGGTCAGCATCGCTTTATGCTTTGAATGAAAATTGATGCTGACCCTTTTAATTCCATGGCAGGGCATACCCTTGTAGTGTGGATCCGGTTAGCCGATTCTTTCTTCCAGCGCACGGATACGATTTTCAACGTACTCGACTTCTTCCATATCCAATGGCACGGTCATTCTCATGGCGATGAAAAATCCCTGCACCTGTCCAAGCAATTGACGGTTGACGGCCGTATCCGTTCGGTTGGTCATGATTTCCATTTTCGCCGTGCTGAATAATTCTTCAAACCCATCAATCATCTCTTCCTTGTCTGCCATTTGTTTCTCCTGAAATTTGTTTACTGCGGGAATTATATAAACCAGAGACTAACTGCGTCGGCATCGAAATACTTTTTATGAATAAAGCCCGGCACCCTTCGACATGCTGATGGAACAACTGATACGACTCAATAACCGCAGTACACCAACGAGAATGTCGTGGCGTTATCAACCCAGGGTGGTACATGGAATCAGGTCTTGCATTAGCACATACCCTCGAAGGCGCAAACGCAGACCCCTCCCAGCCTCCCTAACTTCGACAAGCTCAGTTCCGGCTTAACAGGGAGGTGTGTAGATGAGGTTGAGCGGGTTTTTACTTGATTTGATCGAGCAGCCGTTTGATTTGCGAGTGTAGTTCCGGTAAATCGGTGTGGATAGTTTTCCAGATCATTCCCAAATCAACTTTGAAGTAGCCGTGTGCAACGCGGTTGCGCATGGCATAAACAACCGTCCATGGGACTTCTGGATGAGCGGCTGCAAATTTCCCATGGTAGCTTTCGATGTTGTGCGCCGCTTCGCCGATGATTTCAAAATTGCGCACTACCGCATCCTGCGTTTTCTGGTCATTCAGAAACGCAACTTCGTCCGTGTCTTCAAGGTAGCGGTCAATGCGCTCGATCGCTTCGAGTATATGCTCGAGGTAATCCGGGATGCGTAATACGTCGGATTTGCTCATACCGCAATGGCTTCGGTCATCACTTGCGCACGGAATTTGTCGGGCAGTGCGTTCGGGGTCAATACGTCCACGCTAACCTTAAGTAGCTTTGCTACTTCCACCTGTATCCTGGCAATGTCCATCAATGTGGTTTCGGATGTGGGTTCGACCAGCAGGTCGAGGTCACTGTCATCGGTGTCATTCCCATGCAACACGGAGCCGAACACGCGCACATTGAGCACGCGATGACGCAGGGCAATCTCGCGGATTGCCTCACGGTGAGTTTGCAGGGCTATAGAAGGGCGCATGGCATTGTTCCTATTATTGTTGGCGGCATTATAGCGGCTGGTGAATACAAAGGAAGTGGTTCCAGAGGAGGGCTCAGGGGAGGTGCCCAATTGAATTGGCGAACAGTACATACCCGTACTTGTTTCAACTGCCGAAGGCCGCCGCCAGCGCCGCAATCATGTATGCGTGATCTTGCACCCCGGCGCTCTCGCGCGCGCTGTGCATCGCCCACATCGGCGAGCCGACGTCCACACTCGCAACCCCCAGTTGTGATGCCACGATAGGCCCGATGGTGCTGCCGCAACCCAGATCGCTGCGGTGCGCGTACTGCTGGTACGGCACGCCGGCCTGTTCGCAAAATCCGATGAAGCGGGCGGAGGTTTCGGCGTTGGTGGTGTAGCGCTGGTTGGCGTTGGTCTTGATGACCGGCCCGCCGTTCACGCTGACTTTGTGGCCGGGTTCGTAGGCGTTCGGGAAGTTCGGGTTGTAGGCATGGGCCATGTCGACGCTGATGAAGAAGCTGCGCGCCATGGCGCGTTGCCTGTCTTCTTCGTCCAGCTTGGCATGGGCACTGATGCGGGCCAGCACGTCGGTGATGAAGCTGCTGCCGGCACCCGCGGCGCTCTCGCTGCCGACTTCTTCGTGATCGAACAGGGCCGTCACGCAGGTGGCCGTTGGCTGCTGTGTCGCGATCAGCGCGGTGAGGGCCGCATAGCAGGAGGCCAGGTTGTCCAGCTGACGACTGGCGATGAACTCTTCGTTAGCACCCCACAGGCAGCCCTTTTGCACGTCGTAGACAGCCAGCTCCCAGCTTAGCAGGTCTTCCGCATTCGCCTGCACGGCATCGGCCAGCAGCTTGCGCAACATTGCTTCGGCGTCATCACCTTCGCCAAGCTGGCCCAGGGTCAGCGGCAGTTCGGTCTGCTTGTTGAGCTTGAGGCCCTGTTCGTTGACATCGCGGTTCATGTGGATCGCGAGGTTGGGCAGCCGCAGCAGTGGGCGCTCGAAGTTCAGCAGCCGTGTTTGTTGGCCCGCCGCCGTGCGCAACACGACACGCCCGGCGAGGCTCAGGTCGCGGTCGGTGAAGGTGGCCAGTATCGGCCCGCCATACACTTCCACCGCCACGCGCGCGAGTCCGTCGCCGACCAGCGCCGCCTTGGGCTTGACCCTGAACCCTGGCGAATCGGTATGAGCGCCGACGATGCGAAAGCCGGCTGTGGCGATCGGCTGGCTGCCCTGCACGAAGGCGATCATCGACGCGCCGCCGCGCACCACGTAATAGCGCCCGCCCGCGGCGAGTTGCCAACGTACATCTTCTTCCAGGCGGGTGAAACCGTTCTGCTGCAGGCGCGCCTCGGCATTCGCCACGGCGTGCCAAGGGCTGGGGCTGGCGTCGATGAATTTGATTAACTCAAGGGCTGAGCTGCGGTCTGGTTTGGATTGGGACATGGCGGGTAGCAGTGAGTGTTGATTTGGGTGAAGTATACAAGAGGAGCTGAGAGGTAGGAGCGGGCCGCATAGGGACGCGTCCCTGACGTAATACTCAGTTTCAGACTATACTGCCGCATGATCCAGATTGATTAAGGAGGCAGTAATGAGTGAAATCCTTTTTCTCGTAGAACAGGCACCCGAAGGCGGCTATACCGCACGGGCGTTGGGTGAGTCTATCTTCTCCGAGGCAGATACCTTGCCCGAGCTGCGCAAAATGGTGCAAGACGCCGTGCACTGTCATTTCGATGAAGGCGATATGCCCAAAGTGATACGCCTGCATATCGTCCAGGAAGAAATATTGGCGGCATGAGATTGCCGCGCGATTTAACCGGCGCCATGCTGGTCAAGCGCCTGAGCAAACTGGGGTATTGACAAACGCGCCAGACAGGAAGCCATGTGCGACTGACCTGCGATGCGCCGCATCAGCATCACGTCACTATCCCGCTGCACGATCCGTTGCGAATAGGCACACTTTCCGCCATTCTTGGCGATGTGGCCGAGGCGCAAAAAATTGGGCGAGATGAGTTGCTGCAACAGTTATTTGGTTAAGAAGTCGTTCGTGAAGAACAAGAGCCAGCAACAGGCCGGATCACCAATCCCACAAGCCGCCCGTCGAAAACTCCCAACCCCGCGTGTTATCATTTTAACCATGAAACCCCATCCCGATTCCCTGCAACGTTTCCTGTTCGAACAATCCCATGTGCGCGGCGAACTGGTGCATCTCGATGATGCCTGGCGTGAGGTGCTGAAGCGGCACGACTATCCTCCTGCTTTGCGCGCGGTGATGGGTGAGTTGATGGCGGCGGCTGTGCTGCTGGCGGCGACGCTGAAGCTGAAAGGTGCGCTGATCCTGCAGATACAGGGACAGGGGCCGGTGACGCTGCTGGTGGTGGAGTGCGACGGTGAGCTGAATGTGCGCGCCACGGCGAAGTGGCAGGGCGAGCGCGACGGGATCGGCTTT
>JAJZEQ010000274.1 GCA_021851345.1 Pseudomonadota bacterium | reverse complement strand
GCGCGTAGCAATATGCGCCCACCGCAAAAAAAGCGATATACCCCAGATCCAGCAAGCCCGCATAGCCGACCACGATGTTCAGGCCGAGTGCCAGCATGATATAGAGCATCGCAAAATCGACGATGCGCACCCAGCTGCGCCCGAGCAGCGCATCGGTGACGAAAGGCAGGAGCAACAGCGCGATGACGAGCACGGCGAGCAGCAATCTGGATTTATGGTTGGCTTTCATCCTGGAAAAATCATTTAGCCACAGAGTACACAGAGATCACAGAGAAAACCGTTTTCATCTCTGTGTCCTCTGTGATCTCTGTGGCCTGAACTTTGGTTTTTAAATTCATGCGCGCTCCGCCAGGCGTTCGCCAAGAAGACCGGACGGCCTGAACACCAGCACTGCGATCAGGACCAGGAATGCGAACACATCCTGGTAGTTGCTGCCAAAGAATCCCCCGCTCAGGTCACCGATATAACCCGCGCCCAGACTCTCGATCAGACCCAGCAACAAACCGCCCAGCATCGCGCCGCGCAGGTTGCCTATCCCGCCCAGCACCGCGGCGGTAAAGGCTTTCAGTCCAAGCAAAAAACCCATGTAGTAATGTGCCAGACCGTAGTTGGCGCTGACCATCAATCCCGCCACGGCAGCCATCGCCGAACCGAGCATGAAGGTGATCGATATCACCCGGTTGACATCCACCCCCATCAACTGCGCGGCGTGCTGATTTTCTGCGATCGCACGCATCGCGCGGCCCAGCCGGGTGTGATGCACGACCACCATCAAGCCGGCCATGATCGCCACTGCCATGATGAAGATAATGACTTGAATATCGTTGATGACCGCACCGCCGAAACTGTGGGTCGTGTTGGCAAACAGCTGCGGAAATGAATGATAGCCGCGCCCCCAGATCATCATGGCCAGATTCTGCAACACGATGGACACGCCTATCGCGGTAATCAGCGGGGCAAGACGGGGTGCGTGCCTCAGGGGGCGGTAGGCGATGCGTTCGATGCCATAACCCAGGGCCATGCATCCCGCTATAGCCAGCATAATGCTGACCGGCAATGCCAGCACCGGCGGCATCCCCCAACCCAGCATTGCGGTCAGCGAGGAGAGAACCAGCATTGCGCCGACCATCACCACTTCGCCATGTGCAAAGTTGATCAGGCCAAGTATGCCGTACACCATCGTGTAGCCCAGCGCCACCAGGGCATAAATGCTGCCCTGCACCAGGCCGTTAATTATTTGCTGCAGCAGGATTTCCATAATTGGCAAACGAGAACGGCACGCGAATGCGCCGTTGGTGACCGGATATTAACTCAATGTGCAGCCGCGCTGTTCGCGGCCATTGTGTACAACGGTTGCCACGTGCCGTGCTGCACCTGATACACGGTAATGGCGCCATTCTTTAAATCGCCTTTTGCATCGAACTGTATCCTGGCCGTCACCCCGTCGTAGGAAATATTGGCGAGCGCAGCCAGATATTTTTCCGGGTCCGCCGAACCGGCCTTCTGCATCGCGGCTATCATCACATTCACCGCGTCGTAACAGTAGGGCGCATACAGCTGGATAGGCTGATACTTGGCGACGAATCGTTCGGAGAAGGCCTTGCCGCCCGGCATCTTGTCCAGCGGCACGCCGGGCAAGGAGGCATAGGCACCTTCGGCGGCAGCGCCCGCCAGCTTGATGAATTCCGGAGTTTTGCTGCCGTCACCAGCCATGAATTTCGCGTCTAGCTGCAGCGCCCTGAGCTGCTTTGCCATCGGCCCGCCTTGCGCATCCATCCCGCCATAAAACAGCAGGTCGGGTTTCTTGCTTTTCACCGCGGTCAGCACCGCGGTAAAGTCCATCGCTTTGTCGTTGGTGTATTCACGCGCGACGATTTGCGCGCCGCTGGCCTGCGCGGCCTTGATGAACTCATCCGCCAGACCCTGTCCGTACGCGGTACGATCATCGATCACCGCGATGTTCTTCGCGCCCAGATTTTTTGCCGCATACTCCCCCAGCACATGTCCCTGCTGCGCGTCATTCGCCATCACGCGGAACGCCGTCTTGAAACCCTGGGCGGTGTAGGCGACCGCCGTGGCGGAAGGCGAAATCTGGGGTATGCCGTTATCGCTGTAGATTTTTTCCGCGGGTATGCTGGTTCCTGAATTCATGTGGCCGATGACACCGCTCACTTTGTCGTCCGCCAGTTTCTGTGCCACGATGGTTGCGCTCTTGGGATCAGCCTGGTCGTCTTCACTGATCAATTCGAAATGCACCTTGCGCCCGCCTATGTCAATACCTCTGGCGTTGGCTTCATCTATCGCCATACGCGCGCCATTCTCATTATCCTTGCCCAGGTGCGCCTGCGGGCCGGTCAGCGGGGCCGAAGCGCCTATGCGAACGACCAGGTCGGCGGAGGCGTTTTGCCCGGTCGGGGCCGATTTTCCGCAACCAAGCAACATCAGTGTTGCTGCAGCCAGCGATAACGAACGGGCAAAATGAGAAATCATGGTCTATCCCTTGATGAGGTGCATGGATTATGCGGAGCAGGCGTGATGCTTGTCAATTTAACCCGGCAAATCCGCAGGCAAAAAAAAAGGCCGGTTGCACCGGCCGGTTGCTGCGTGATGTCGCCAACCTACTTGGTGGCCAGGCTCTGTTCGAACTTGACCAATTCAGTGATTTCCGCCTGCTTGGCACCGCTCGGATCGTTGGCCGGCATAGGCATGCTGCCCCAGTTGCCCGAACCGCCATGAGACACCTTCATCACCAAACCTTCGATCAGGGGGTATTCCTTGCCGTTATAGGTATACTTGGTAACACCATTGCCGGTATACCTTCTGGCAACATCCCTCCAGGCCGGGCCGACCACACGCTTGTCAATCGCGTGGCAAGCGGTGCAGTTGAGCTTCTTGGCCAGCGCCGGCATCTCTTCTGCCATCACGCCAGCCGCGGCTACCAGGCTTGATAATGCAACCACACTTGCAATAATAGATTTCATACTTCTCTCCATTTCATAATTAAAGCATCTGAACTACTTCCAAACCCGCCTCAACTTTGATTTTAAACAGGCAGCCTGCCTGGCATAGTCACCAGGCCCGGCCACCCGGATAGTCTGCTCAAGCAACCCGTACCCTTTAAAATTTTTATTTACCGGCAATGGATAGTAACGCCGTCCTCCGAAGCAAAGTTGACAACCCATTAGATATGGAATCTTTGCCGCACACAAGTGGAAGCTAGTTATTCTTTGAAGGGTTTGGCACGGGAAATAAAAAGCCGGCTTGCGCCGGCTTTTTACAGGATAGTTCCTTATCCTTCGGCAAGACTCAGGACAGGCTTATTTTTTTTCCAGGCCAAGAATGAAGTCTACCAGTGTCTTGATGTCCGCTTGACTGACTCTGGGTGCATTCGGGATCATCGCAGTCGTGGTAAACCAATCCCCTTTGCCGCCCTTGGAAACTTTTTCTACCAGCCATGCTTCAGGCGTGGCTTTGTCATGTTCCTTCAGAATTGCAGCAACCTTCTGGGTGGTTTGGTAAACCTTGGGATCAACGGCGGTTCCGGTAGCGCCCACCTTGTTGTAAGCCTTGGAAACATCTCTCCAGGCCGGGCCAACCAGTTTTTTCTCTACAGTATGGCAAGCGGTGCAACCGCTCTTTTTTGCCAGCTCAGGCATGTCGGTCGCCATTGCGCTGCCTGCAACCACCAAACCCGCTGCTGCAATCATGCTTACAAAAATTGATTTCATGTTCTCTCCATTTATAATTGATTTATTTTGAAACAATGCGAAGGCCTTGCCCCCGCTGACGATTCTAATCAACTCCATCCGCTTTGCAAACACTGCCAAGGCACGGCACATAATTAACGCTACAGTTAAGGCTAAAGTTGACTCTCCCCGTCGGGAGCAATATAAACCCGTTTTAAATCATAATGTTCGCAATCCAGCATGTCTTTGCGATGCTTAACAAATATACGGACACACCGGGCGATACTCCCCCGGTCATGCCCAATGGCACCCTTACTTAAATTTAATTTAATTTAATATTCGCTTTCCGGGATGCCTGAACCCGGCCGCTACAACCGTTCGACCTGATACTCGACGATCAGGGTGTGCCGGGTTCCGGCGGCAACATTCACGACATTATCGATCGCATTCCCCGACTCCACGCACACCATTTCGCGCCAGCCTTCCGGCTGTCCCAGATCGCCCATCTTGGCGGCCTTTTCCGTCCACGGTGTCCACACCACCGTGGACAGGCTGCCGGACTTGGCGACATGAATCCGGCGCCCGAGCTTGTCGTCCTCGATCACGCACCCGGCTGGGGTATTGATGTAAACGCGGTCGGTCTCGCCGGAAAAGCTGATCGCGCCCGATTGCTTCCTGAGCGCGGAACCGCCGGCCTTGTCCCAATAATCGCAGCCCTCCAGTCCTTTGACGCGCACCCCCCCGATGTCGCCGACACGGAAATAGGTATGCAAGGCTTCGCCGATCACGAAATCGGTCGCGCCGGTATTTTCAGTGGCCAGTTCCATCCGCAGCGTTTCTCCGACGGTCACGGTCAGGTCCAGCGTGCCTGCATGCGGCCACTGCGCGCGGGTCTTCTCGCTTTGCACCAGACGCAGCGTCAGGCGCGTCGCGCCATCCGGCTCGGTGCCCGATTCCACGACTTGCCAGGGCACGGTGCGCGCATAGCCGTGTCCGGGGAAAGAGGATTCGGATGCATGCGCGCCGAACCACGGCCAGCACACCGGCACGCCGCCGCGTATCGATTTTCCCGCTGCCAGTTTGGCGTCGCGCGACAGCCATATCACCGGCACGGCCTGGCTGTTCGGTTTCCATGTCATCAGGTGCGCGCCCTGCAAACAGAGCGACGCGCTTGCCTGCCCGTTGCTGATTTCCGCAACGATCAACCCACTGTCTGCGCCAAGACCGCCCGCAGGGCGAGTGTCTGGCGGCGTCCCCTTGACGGGGGCATCCTCCCGGAATTTCAACTCCCCGTTGATGCCGAATTGCGTATTCAAATGCTGTGCTGTGGTCATGTTTGTGCTCTTTCTGTTTTTTAAATCATGTGTGCGGAAACGGATCCGGGTTCCGGGGTTATTTACGGCTTGTCCGTCACTCGCGACGGCCTTCAGAGATGCCCGTATAATCGCCGCTTTGATTTTACCCGATCAGACCATGTTCGTTCATCCACAATTCAACCCTGTCGCCCTGCAACTCGGCCCGCTTGCCATTCATTGGTACGGCCTGATGTACCTTGCAGGATTCCTGACCTTTTTGTGGCTGGGGCGCAAGCGCATCGCCACGCTGAACAATCCGAAAATCAACACCAAGCTGCTTGACGACCTGTTGTTTTATGGCGTGCTCGGCGTGATTCTCGGCGGACGGTTGGGCTACGTGCTGTTTTACAAGGCCGGATATTATTTCGCCCACCCGCTGGAGATTTTTGCAGTCTGGCAAGGCGGCATGTCATTTCACGGCGGCTTTCTGGGCGTACTGGCGGCAACGTTGTGGCTGGCCCGCAAACAACAATTGCCCCTGCTGCAACTGACCGACTTCATTGTCCCGCTGGTACCTCCCGGCCTGGCCTTCGGGCGCCTCGGCAATTTCATCAACGGCGAACTGTGGGGACGACCCACCGATGTGCCATGGGCGATGATATTTCCCAGGGTGGATAACCTGCCGCGCCACCCTTCCGAGCTTTACGAATTCGCTTTGGAGGGTGTGCTGCTGTTCACGCTGTTGTGGCTGTATGCGCGCAAACCGCGTCCGGTCGGCGCCGTATCGGGTTTTTTCCTGATCGGCTACGGCAGCTTCCGTTTTCTCGTGGAATTCACCCGCGAGCCCGACGACTTTCTCGGACTGCTGTCGCTGGGCATGAGCATGGGGCAATGGCTGAGCCTGCCGATGATAATTGCCGGAGTACTGCTGATGGTTTTCAGCTATAGGCGCGCCGCTTGACACCCGCCCACCTCTCGCACACTATTCCCGGCATCAAAATGATACGCCATCTCTTTTACTAGGGCATCACTTTGGACGACATCTCTCTAGGCACGCTGCTGGGCATTTTGCTGCTGCTGCTGATTTGCGGCGCATGGTTTTCCGCCGCGGAAACCAGCATGATGGCGATCAACCGCTACCGGCTCAGCGCGCTGGTGCGCAAGGGCAGCAAGAGTGCCAAGCTCACCTCCAGGCTGCTCGCGAAAATCGACAAGCTGCTGGGATCGATATTGTTCGGCAATACCCTGCTCAATGTCGCCGCGGCCGCCGTAACCAACGTTCTGGTTTTGCGCATATTCGGGGCCAGTGAACTGGCCCTGCTGCTGGGCACGCTGACCATCACCTTTGTGCTGCTGGTCGTCAGCGAAATCATGCCCAAAATCATCGCCGCCAGCCATCCCGAACGCGTCGCGCTGCCTTCCAGCTACCTGCTCTCCCCGCTGGTCAAACTGTTTCACCCGGTCGTTTCGGTGGCTACCGCGATTGTGCACGGCCTGCTCTGGGTGCTGAGGATCAAGATCCAGACGGACCAGAGCAAACAAAAGATGACACTGGAAGAATTGCGCGGGCTGGTGCTGGATGCCGAGCACTTTTTGCCGCGCAAGCACCAGAAGATGCTGCTCAACCTGGTCGATCTTGAGCGCATTACCGTAAACGACGTGATGATTCCGCGCAACCAGATCGAGGCGCTCGATATCAACGCAGCGCCAAACGAATTGCGCGAGCAGATCATTACCTGCCACCACACGCTCCTGCCGGTTTATGCCGACACCCCCAGCAACATCATCGGCATCCTGCATATCAAGCGCGCGCCCGCTCTGTTGCAGGAGACCGACCTGGACCTGGCCAGGCTGAGGGAGGTGCTCAACGAGCCTTACTTCATACCGTCCGACACCCCGCTGCTCAAACAGCTGCAGCAGTTTCAGGAGCGCCACCTGCGACTCGGGCTGGTGGTGGACGAATATGGCGAACTGCTCGGACTGGTAACGCTGGAAAACATACTCGAAGAAATCGTCGGCGAATTCACCACCCAATCACCCGCGCAAACCGGAAAATTCCTGCGCCAGGACGATGGCAGTTTCTTGCTGGAAGGCAGCAGCAGTTTGCGCGAGCTGAACCGCAAACTGGGCCTGCATCTGCCGCTGGATGGCGCCAAAACATTGAATGGGCTGATCCTGGATCACCTCGGGGATATTCCGGAAACCGGCACCAGCCTGAAAATTTCGGGCTATCCCATAGAAGTCATCCAAACCCAGGATCGCATCGTAAAAGTGGCGCGCATTTTTCCGGCCCCGCCGAAGAAACAGCAATAGGAAACTTGCCTTTACAACAGGCACAAAGCTCGGCATGATGCCCGCTGACATGGGCCTGCAAACATTCAGCGAATGATCCCGGGGAGACATTATGGCAGTCGCGGCAAAAATCCAGAAAACCAAAGCGAAGGAATTTTCTTTTGCCTGGGAAGGAAAAGACAAATTCGGAAAAGTCGTCAAGGGGGAAATGCGGGCAGTCGGCGAGGCCAGCGTTTCCGCTTATTTGCGGCGCCAGGGGATCAATGTCACAAAAGTAAAACGCCAGCGCAACAAGGGTAAAAAAATCACCCCCAAGGACATCACCCTGTTCACCCGCCAGCTTGCCGTCATGATGAAATCCGGCGTGCCTTTGCTGCAGGCATTCGACATCGTGGGCAAGGGGCACAGCAACCCTTCCGTGGCAAGACTACTGCTGGACATCAAGACGGATGTGGAAACCGGCAGCAGCCTGCAACAGGCCTTCCTGAAATTCCCGTTGTATTTCGACCCCCTGTATTGCAACCTGATAGGCGCAGGCGAGGCAGCGGGTATTCTGGATGCCCTGCTGGAACGTCTGGCGACCTACATGGAAAAAACCCAGGCCCTCAAGGGTAAAATCAAATCGGCGCTGTTCTATCCCATTTCCATCATCGTGGTGGCGTTCGTGATCACTGCCGTGATCATGATTTTCGTCATCCCCGCGTTCAAGCAGTTGTTCGAGGGCTTCGGCGCGAAACTGCCCGGCCCGACCGTGGTGCTGATGAACATCTCGGACGCATTCGTCACTTACTGGTATTTGATTTTTGGCGGGATCGGCGGCGGCTTTTATGCTTTCTTCTACTTCTGGAAACGCAGCAAGAAAATGCAGAACTTCCTGGACAAGTGGTTTCTCAAATTGCCCATCTTTGGCGAACTGATACGCAAAGCCACGATTGCCCGCTGGACGCGCACGCTTTCCACGATGTTCGCCGCCGGCGTGCCCCTGGTCGAATCCCTGGATTCGGTCGCCGGCGCTGCAGGCAATGCCGTGTATTACAATGCCACGAAAGTCATACAGCACGCAGTCAGTGGCGGCAGCGGCCTGACTGCCGCGATGCAGGAAACCGGGATATTCCCGAGCATGGTATTGCAAATGTGCGCCATCGGTGAGGAAGCCGGCTCGCTGGACTCCATGCTCAGCAAGGTGGCCGATTTCTACGAGGCCGAAGTGGATGACGCGGTGACAGCCATCTCCAGCTTGATGGAACCCGTCATCATGGTGGTTCTCGGTACGCTGATCGGCAGCATGGTGGTCGCGATGTATCTTCCGATCTTCAAGATGGGCGAAGTCATTTAATGAAAAAAACAGAAAAAAGATACAAGGTACAAGGCGCAAGCTTATTCCCTGACAGCCGTTTCCCCACCCACGTCGCGGCACTATGAGTCTCCTTGATCTGCTGCAAACGGTTCCCGCCGCATTTGTTGCCGCGTGCCT
Organism: Pseudomonadota bacterium; assembly: GCA_021851345.1. Lineage (GTDB taxonomy): Bacteria > Pseudomonadota > Gammaproteobacteria > Burkholderiales > Gallionellaceae > Gallionella. The sequence goes on along the minus strand of JAJZEQ010000274.1, from coordinate 1,692 downwards.
GATCCTCGGACTGATGGTCGGCAGTTTTCTAAACGTGGTAATCCATCGCTTGCCGAAAATGATGGAACTGGGCTGGCGGCAGCAATGTGCCGAGCTCTCATCCGCGGGTCAGGCCGACAGCGTTTCCCCGGAGACCGCGAGTGGGGAGCTTGCGACACATTCCCCCTACAATCTGATCGTGCCGCGCTCCGCGTGTCCGCATTGCAATCACCCCATCAGCGCGTGGGAAAACATTCCCATCGTCAGTTATCTGCTGTTGCGCGGAAAATGCAGGGGCTGCGGCGCGGCCATTTCACCGCGCTATCCGATCATCGAGGCGATCAGCGGCCTGCTGTGCGCCTATGCTGCCTGGCATTTCGGCTTCGGACCGGCCGGGACCGGCGCACTGCTGCTCATCTGGGCCTTGCTGGCACTCACTGCGATCGACTTTGACACGCAACTGTTGCCGGACGACATCACACTGCCGTTGCTCTGGACGGGTTTGCTGTTCAACCTGTCCGGGGTCTACACCGACATATCCAGCGCGGTGCTTGGCGCCGTGTTCGGCTACCTGGCGTTGTGGCTGGTGTACTGGGGATTCAAGCTCGCCACCGGCAAGGAAGGCATGGGCTACGGCGACTTCAAGCTGCTGGCGGCGCTGGGCGCATGGATGGGCTGGCAGATGCTGCCGCTGATCATCCTGCTGTCCTCGCTGGTCGGCGCGGTGGTGGGCATCACCCTGATCGTTGCGTTCAGGCATGGCCGGAACATTCCCATTCCATTTGGCCCTTATCTGGCCGGGGGCGGGTTGATCGCCCTGTTCTGGGGGCAAACCCTGACCCGGGGATATCTGCATCTGCTTTCGGTATCATGAACTGATGGGCATCCCCGGATTTGTTGTCGGGCTGACCGGCGGAATAGGCAGCGGAAAAAGCACGGTAGCCGGCCTGTTTGAAAAACACGGGGCCGGCATCGTCGACACGGATGTGATCGCCCACCTGCTTACTCAAAGCGGCGGCAGCGCCATCGCCCCGATCCGCGCCGCATTTGGCCCGGATTTCATCGCCGATGACGGCGCGCTGGATCGCGCGAAAATGCGCAAGCTGATCTTTTCCGATGCCGCCGCCAAGCACAGGCTGGAACAGATACTGCACCCCCTGATACTCGAACAGGCCAGGGTGCAGCTGGCCCAATTGCAGGAAAAGCCCTATATCATCCTGGTCGTACCGCTGTTGCCCGAAAGTCCCGCGTTCCGGCAATTGATCCGGCGCATGCTGGTCGTGGATAGCGCCGAGGCCACCCGGATCGCGCGGGTCATGGGCCGCAGCCATATCGGCGCCGCAGAAGTACGTGACATCATCGCGCAGCAGACACCGCGGGCCGAGCGGCTGCAAATGGCCGACGATGTGATACATAATGACGCCGGACTGGACAGCCTGGCGGAACAGGTTGCGGTTCTGCACGGGCAATATTCGGCCATGCAAAACAGCAATTGACGCTGGCAATGCATTCAATATATCGTTCGCGCCAGACTTCCCTTCAACAGCATATCTGGCAATAACAGAACAGCACATCGGGCAATGACGGCGTGATCAGCTACGAATACCCCCTCAACGAAAAAGTTCGCATCCTGCTGCGGCTCGAGGATTTGTTCGCGCGCATGACACATTTTACGCAGCAGGACCACAGCATGGGACACCATGCGGCACTCTC
>JAJZEQ010000175.1 GCA_021851345.1 Pseudomonadota bacterium | reverse complement strand
AGCGATGCGCTGCGCGACGCCGGCGTCACCAAGGCTGTTATCGAGAAGGCCATCGAGGAAATGCGCGGTGGCCAGTCCGTGAACGACGCCGGCGCCGAGGATCAGCGCCAGGCGCTGGAGAAATACACCATTGATCTCACCGCGCGCGCCGAATCCGGCAAGCTGGATCCGGTCATCGGCCGCGACGACGAAATCCGCCGCACCATCCAGGTGCTGCAGCGTCGCACCAAAAACAATCCGGTGCTGATCGGCGAGCCGGGCGTGGGCAAGACCGCCATCGTGGAGGGACTCGCCCAGCGCATCGTCAACGGCGAAGTGCCGGAAGGCCTGAAGAACAAGCGCGTGCTGACCCTCGACATGGGTGCGCTGATCGCCGGCGCCAAGTTTCGCGGCGAATTCGAAGAACGTCTCAAGGCGGTGCTCAAGGACATCGCCAAAGAGGAAGGCCGCATCATCCTGTTCATTGATGAAATCCATACGGTGGTGGGCGCCGGCAAGGCGGAAGGCTCCATGGACGCGGGCAACATGCTCAAGCCCGCGCTGGCCCGCGGCGAACTGCATTGCGTGGGCGCGACCACACTCGATGAGTATCGTCAGTACATCGAGAAGGACGCCGCGCTGGAGCGCCGCTTCCAGAAAGTGCTGGTGGACGAGCCCAGCGTTGAGGATACCATCGCCATTCTGCGCGGCCTGAAGGAACGTTATGAGGTGCACCACGGCGTGGAGATCACTGATCCCGCGATTGTGGCGGCGGCTACGCTGTCTTACCGCTATATTTCCGACCGGCAGTTGCCGGACAAGGCCATTGACCTGGTTGACGAGGCCGCGTCCCGCATCCGCATGGAAATTGATTCCAAACCCGAGGAGATGGACCGGCTCGACCGGCGCCTGATCCAGCTCAAGATCGAGCGCGAAGCCCTCAAGAAAGAGAAGGATGAGGCTTCCAAGCGGCGGCTTGCCACGCTGGAAGCGGACATCAAGAAACTCGAACGCGAATACTCGGACCTGGAGGAAATCTGGAAAGCCGAGAAAGCCTCGGTGCAGGATGCGGCCCATATAAAAGAATCCCTGGAAAAGGCCCGCATCGATCTGGAATCCGCGCGCCGCGCCGGCGACCTGTCGCGCATGTCGGAACTGCAGTACGGCCGCATCCCGGAGCTGGAGAAGAAGTTTGCTCAGGCCGGCGCCGCCGAAAACGCCCCCACGCAATTGTTGCGCAATACCGTCACCGCCGAGGAGATTGCGGAAGTAGTGTCCCGGTGGACCGGTATCCCGGTTTCCAAGATGCTGGAGGGCGAGAAGGAAAAGCTGCTGCGCATGGAAGACGCACTCATGGCGCGGGTGGTGGGCCAGGACGAAGCGGTGCGTGCTGTGTCCAACGCTATCCGCCGTTCCCGCGCCGGGCTGTCCGATCCCAACCGCCCCAGTGGTTCGTTCCTGTTCCTGGGGCCTACCGGTGTGGGCAAGACCGAGCTTACCAAGGCACTGGCCTGGTTCCTGTTCGACACCGAGGACGCCATGGTACGCATAGACATGAGTGAGTTCATGGAGAAGCACTCCGTGGCACGGCTCATCGGTGCACCGCCGGGCTACGTGGGTTACGAAGAGGGCGGCTATCTCACGGAAGCCGTACGCCGCAAACCCTATTCCGTGATCCTGCTGGACGAAGTGGAGAAAGCGCATCCGGATGTGTTCAATGTGCTGTTGCAGGTACTGGATGACGGCCGTCTCACAGATGGTCAGGGCCGCACCGTGAACTTCAAGAACACCGTGGTGGTGATGACTTCGAATCTCGGCTCGCAGGCAATCCAGGAGATGGTGGCCGATGCACATGGACGTGCAAGTGCCGCGGGAGGCAGGGGCGCTGCGGGAGCAGCGCCGGGAGCGGCTGAAGAAAATTACCAGAAGATGAAAGATGCGGTCATGGAGATCGTGGCCCAGCATTTCCGCCCCGAGTTCATCAATCGTGTGGACGAGACCGTGGTATTCCACCCGCTTGGCAAGGACCAGATCCGCGCCATCGCCCGCATCCAGATTGAGTATCTGCGCAAACGCCTCGCCGACCGCGACATCGGACTGGAAGTCAGCGATGCAGCTCTCGACAAGCTCGGCCGCGCCGGTTACGACCCGATCTACGGCGCACGGCCGCTCAAGCGCGCCATCCAGCAGCAACTGGAGAATCCGCTGGCTCAGAAAATTCTCGCCGGTGAGTTCGGGCCTGGCGATACCATCAAAGTGGATGCCCGGGATATCGGCTTCGAGTTCAGCAGGGCCAAATCCAGGAAGGCAAAAGCTGCAAACATCTAAACAAGGATGTGTTTTATGAAGGCATAATGAAAGCCTGCATTTAAGCAGGCTTTCTTTTATCTTCAATTTCCAGGTATATACTCAATCGCTGGGCCGCTAGGCAAACAAGGAAGTTGCTCAATGAATACCATCAGACCTGTCGCCGGGGCATTCAACCAGGGCGATACCCCCACCATCGCCGTCTTCAACAAGGCAAAAACCCCCTTGGGTGTGGACCTGGGGGCGCTGATCTCCACCATGCAGAAGTATGTGGATCAATGCGTCGCGCCCGTGTGGGGCACGCCCGCGCAGCTGGTTAGATCCGCGGGATTCATCAAGAATCAGTGGGCCATGGTATTCCTGGATGTGGCGGATGCGCCGGGAGCCTTGGCCTATCACGATCTCACGCCCGACGGCCTGCCCCTGGCCAAGGTGTTCGTCAAGACCACCTTGCAGGACGACGCGCTCGTGAGCGTGTCCGCTTCCCACGAACTGGTGGAAATGCTGGTGGATCCGGCCATAAACCTGCTTACCACCGGGCCGCGGGCCAAGACCGTGTATGCTTATGAGAGCGCCGACCCGGTGGAAGAGCTGAGTTTCAAGGTGAACAGCATCCCCATGAGCGACTTTGTGTATCCCTCGTACTTCGAGGTTTTTCACAAACCCGGCTCGGTGCCCTTTGACCATCTGCGTAAGGTGAAGAAACCTTTCCAAATTCTCGCTGGCGGCTATCAGATCATCTTCAAGAATGGCAAGTGGAGCGAGATTTACGGCTCCAGGGCGACGGAAAAACGCCTGCAGAAGGAGGATCGTCGCGGCCATCGTAGCCAGCAACGCAAGCGCAAGACTTTAAAGCGTACTTCTTTGAGATCCGTCAATAACAGTAATCAGAAAAAAGGCTAAGCTACAGCCGCAATCGAGGAGCAAGACTATGATCTTGGTTGCCAATGTCATGATTGGGTTGGTCGCACTTCTGCATGTCTGTTTCCTTGTGCTTGAGATGTTCCTCTGGGGCAAGCCATTCGGGCGCAAGACCTTCAAGCTGACGCCGGAATTCGCCAAAGCTTCAAAATCCTTGGCAGCAAATCAGGGTCTATACAACGGATTCCTTGCCGCAGGTCTGGTCTGGGGGTTGTGGCTGGGCCCTGCCGGCCGGGATGTAAAATTATTCTTTCTGTGTTGCGTTGTGGCAGCGGGACTGTACGGCGCCTATAGCGTGAGCCACAAGATTCTCTTGGTGCAGGCGCTCCCGGCGATTGTCGCTCTGGGATTACTGCTGATTGCATAACCGCGGACCTGTCAATGACCAGGAACGATGGCTGAGGCGCATGCGATTGTGGACGTTACATCCTCGGTATCTCGATCCACAGGGGCTGGTGGCGCTGTGGCGGGAAGCATTGCTGGCGCGCGCCGTATTGCGCGGTGAAACCAGAGGCTACCGCCATCACCCGCAACTCGAACGTTTCCAGAAACATTTAGCGCCGCGCTCCGCTATCAACGTCTATCTGGCGGCGGTACACGCGGAAGCCGAATCACGCGGCTATGCGTTTGATTACCGTAAAATAGGACCGGTGCGCAACCGTGCGCGCATCGTTGCAACCACGGGTCAGCTTGAGTATGAGCGGCAACACCTGCTTCGCAAGTTGCGCAAACGCAACCCTGCATATTTTCGTCGCTGGCATAGAGTAACCTCGCTCGATGCACATCCACTGTTTTCCGTCAGCAAAGGTCCGGTAGCCGATTGGGAACGGCCTATATAAATGCATGTTTGACGAGTAATCAGGGTTACTTTCCACGACGCATGTCTCAACGGCCTTACCAGCCGGGATATCTGATGAAAATTGTCGCGGGGACCAACGCGCCATCCAGTACCAATGCCATATACAAATCCGGCTAGATCACAACATTACACACGATTACGAAAAACAACCAGAGATGCGTGTATTGGCCTATTCATCACCTCTAAACTGGATTTTATTGATTACTCATTGTTACTGATGTTAGTGCAATTCTCAGTTATTGGCGCGTACAGTTCGACTCTCCAGCCATCCATGCCTTGTAAAAATGTGAAACTTTCCTGTCCATGGGGCAGTGTAAATGGCATGCGCGTGAGCATCGCTCAGAAGTCTTTTTCCAATGTGATCGCAAAATGGTGTCCGGCCACGTTGTAACCGTTAAGCGTGTACAGGGAGTGGTTGCCGCTGGTCCAGGTCTCGGCGAGCATGAGGCTTAGGTCGGGTCGAAACGCATACGCCACCGACAGCTTGTAGTCGGTATAGTCGAAGCGCGAATTCGCCTAGCCGGTAGCCGCGTCCGTGCCGCGAACTTCCCTGCGGCCAAGGTGCGCTCCCAGGCTCTAGCCACCGCTCAGCGGTTGCGTAGCGGACAGGTCCGCGTACAGGGAGCCGCGCGAGTCCGGCGTGGCGAAGGCGTTGGTCACGGTGTAGTTGAGTCTGGCGCTCAGGCCTTTCCAGCTTATATAGCCGAACACCTCGGTGGTGTTGGGCTGGTCCGTGGGCGGTGATTGCGGCACGTAGCGGCCGGGGAGCTGCAGGCGCAATACACCGGCCTTCCATAGCCAGTCCTGGGCGAAGGTCTGACGGTAGCCAACGATGCCGTCCACCTCAATACTGACGCTGTCACCGGGATAGATCTGATCAATCCAGTTGATGCTGGTGCCGTCCAGATTGGTGTAGAAGCCGCTGGGCGAGTAGTAATCTAACTCTCCCTGCACCGAGGGATTGCCGACGCTCTGTGCCAGGCCGCGGCCGATATAGTTGCTCATGAACTGCACGTAGCCGGCAAAGGGATCGGGCGCGGCAGCCTCCTGAGCCATGGCACTGGAGGCGTAAAGCACCCAGGTCACTGATAAAGTCAGTCCGACAAGCCGCGAACGCGTCATAGGATATGGCTCATCCCTTCATAGCCGGTAAGCATGGCCGCAAACATCAGCGCCATACCTACCACACGGTTGATCATCACTCCGGCGTTGGGGTTCGCTAGCAGCAATCCGCGAACGTTGCCGGCCACGAGCGCCACCGAGCCGTATACGCCGGCTATTGTTATCGCGATGATGAACCAGAGCACCATGGCCTGTATCCAGAGTAGACCGTATTCTGGCCGCAGGAATTGTGGAAAGATCGCCAGCATGAAGAGGTAAGCCTTTGGGTTCAGCAGATTGGTCAGCATACCCCGCCGGAAAGTCGTCCACGCCGAGCGCACGGTTGCATCAGGCGCAGTGCCGAAAGCGGATTTGCTGCGCAGGATCGAGACACTGATCCAGGCGATATAGAGCGCACCGGCGATCAGCAGGACGTTGAAGGCGCCGGGCATCACTTTGATCAACACGCTGATCCCCAGCGTGACCATCACTACGTGGCAGATGCTGGCCGCAATGATGCCCGCCACGGCGGTTAATCCAGCCGCGCGCCCACCGGTGAGCGAGCAGCTCAGAATGTATGCTATATCGAGACCCGGCAGGATGACCACGCCGAACACGATGATGAAGAACAGCCACAGATGCGCGTCGTGGAGCATGAGTGTGAATCTTTATTGCTGCCATTCTACTAACCAGCGCAGACGCGAACGCTGGGTTGGATCCATGATGATCAATTCCGGTGCGCCCCTTAGCAAGTCGGTAGCGGTTAGGGAACGCAGGGAATGCTCTGCCAGCGGCTTGAATTTTTCCTCTAATGTCTGGTTGTCTTTGATGATGCCAAGATAAACCAAGTAAGGACCATCCGTACGGACAGGAAGCTGTGGGAAGTTATTCGGCACATCCAGCGTCACCAGTATGCCCGCTGGGCGAATACCGGCGATTTGATAATGGGCAAAGATCGATTCCGCCTGTTTAGCAAACGCCTCCGCTTCTCCCGTCTTTACCGCGAAGATTTCCGCAATTACGATTCCCTGAGCACCTTTTTCCTCGAACACGGGGTCCACTGCCGGTAAAACCGGGATGTTGGTTGCTGGACTCAGAGGACGGAGCAACAGCACGTTGTCGCTATCGAGCATGAGATTGTTCACGGTTGCTTTGTGTTCTCTCCACACCGCTCCGTAATAAAAGGCTGAATTAACAACTGCGCGGTCTTCTATGGTGTGAAACGCCCTGATCCACGTAAAACGGGAAGGATCGTCGCGCTCATAAAACTCGCCGTGTGCTATTGCCCCGAGTTGCTGGAAGGCTTCAGGGAAATAACTGTCAAAGTATTGGGAAAAATGTTCTCGCTCGCCATCCTTGATGATGTAACGACGAAACTCGATTGCCCGGTAATCATTCAGATGGTTTAGGGTTTGCATGATTGCGTATCCAATGGTTTGCTGGATTTCTGTCAATGCCGCAGTGCTGATAGCCAGGGCTGAGGAAGATCAGTCGGCATGCCATCCGGCTAATCGTGCCAAGTCCATTGTCCAGTTGGTTTCCCAAGTCTTACCGTTGTCGGGTGAAAATGCCTGCTCCCAGCATGCACGGTTTTTGTCAAATGCTTTCCAGGTGAAGCGCACCATAATAGGCTTGCCGTTGAATTGATCCAGGCCATCGAAGATACCGACGCCGTCTGTGAATGATCCGGTCACCGGCTGTTGCAACACACCCGCTGCGTTGTGATTGTCCACCCAGGAGATACTCCACAGGCGAATCTGCGGGTTGTATATGCGCAGCGATAGACCCACGAAATTGGGCCAATAGTCCGTACGGTACACGTCCTCGTTACCAAGGCCGCCGGGTAACGGGCGGCAATCTATGCTGGCTTCGAATTCCGCCCACTCGTGTGAGTCGGCAAGACGTTTCACCAGTCGTTTGTTATAGGCGCGCCATTTGCCATGTAGAAAATCGAAATCATGTAAAGGGTCCTGCTGTAAATTGGCGTCATTCATCTTTGATTCTCCTGCGCGTGAAGACGCAATAAGAGACTGTTTGTGTTGAGGCCCGGGTCTGCTGGAAGACATGGTTTTAGCGATTCCATTGAGATAGCCAGCGCAGGCGCGAGCGGTGGGTCGGATCAAGAATGAGCAGCTCCGGTGCTTTTCTCAGCAAACTGTCGGCGGAGAATTGCCGCAAGGCGGTTTTTTGGACTGGCTCAAACTTGGTTTCCAGCATCTGGTTATTTTTCAGGATGCCGAGCCATACCAGATACGGGCCGTCGGTCCTGAACGGAAGTATTGGAAAGTTGTTGATGGGCTCGTCCAGCGTAACCAGGATGCCGGCTTGGTGCGCACCTGCGGTACGATAGCGCGCAAATACGTTTGCTGCTTGCCGGGCAAAGACCCGTATTTGGTCTTTTTTCACTGCGAAGATTTGCGCCACCACCACACCCGTCGCACCATGAGGTTCGCGCACCGGGTCAACGATCGGAAGTACGGGGATGGCGGTGCCGGGATGCAAGGGGTGCAACAGCAGCACGTTGTCGTCTTCACCGGGCAACATGGCATTGATCCGGTTTCGGACTTCCTGCCAGACGGGGCCGTAATAAAACGCTGCCTCGTCCACGGCACGATCGTTGTAAGTATGAAAACCTCGTATCCAGGTGAAGTTGTTGTCGCCGCGTTCCAGGAATTGCCCGAAGGCGATGGCGCCGGATTGCTCGAACGCCATGGGGAAATAGTCGTCAAAATATTTTGCAAACTGCGTACGTTCGCCGGTTGGAATGGGGTAGCGGCGGAACTCGATGACCGGGAAATTCTGTAAGTGGGTCACATTGTCCGCGGGAGCGGCAACCTTGCTTGGAGGGGTTTGGGCGAAACCAGCCGTGACCGACAAGCCGATGACCATTCCCAGCAGGGCGGTAAGCAAAGAACGCCCTTGGCGCTTGCACTTGAGGCCGCTGGGCGCATGCTCGCGTGGGAAGTATGGTTGCGTAGCCGTAAAGCTGGCGGGCGGAATGAACCTGAAGCAGAGCTTGTGCATGGCTGGCTCCTGAGTGCTAAGGGCTTGGATGCGCACGCTACAGGGTAATTAGGACTATTCATGCCCTAATTCCATGTACACTTTTGCCATGGCGCATCCGACCACCCGCGTGCTTACTGTGCTGGAACTACTCCAGGCTCAGGGACGCATGAGCGGCGCCGAGCTGGCGCGGCGGCTGGACGTGGACGGCCGCACGCTCAGGCGTTACATCACGGTGCTGGAGGATTTGGGTATTCCCATCACCGCCGAGCGCGGCCGCTACGGTGCCTACGTGCTGGTGCCAGGCTTCAAGTTGCCGCCCATGATGTTTACCGACGACGAAGCTTTGGCCCTCTCGGTGGGTCTTTTGGCCGCGCGCAGTCTGGGGCTTGCGGATGGCGCCTCGGCGGTGGCCAGCGCCCAGGCCAAGCTGGAACGTGTGATGCCCGCGAAGCTGAAGAGCCGGGTGCGCGCGGTGGACGAAACCGTGAAGCTCGATTTCTCGCGCGCGCCGGCGCCGGGCGACAACGATGCGTTGGTGACGTTGACGACTGCCGCGCAGGCGCGCCGGCGCGTGCATTTGCGTTATCGTTCCGCGAAAGGTGATGCGACAGAGCGGGATTTCGATCCTTATGGACTGGTGTATCGCGGCGGCTGCTGGTACGTGAGCGGACACTGCCATTTGCGCAAGGGGCTGCGCTCGTTCCGGCTGGATCGCATCACCGGGGTGCGCCAGTTCGAGACGCTGTTCGAACGGCCGGCGGACTTCGATGCGGCGCAGCATTTGAGTTTCAGCATTGCCAGCATTCCGCGATCCATGCCCATTGAGATCTTGTTCAAGACCGATCTCAGGACAGCGGTAAAGAATATGGGGGACGACATCGGCTTGTACGAACCCAGCGATGCCGGTGTGCTGCTGCGCAGCAGCACCGACAGTCTCGACTGGTTTGCGCGTCAACTGGCGAAATTGCCGTTCGCGTTCGAAATCCTCCGGCCTGCGGAGTTGCGCGATGCGGTCAGAATGCAGGCTGAGCGGTTGTTGCAATTAACGGCGACTGACGAGGAACACCTATGATTTACCAGCTATATTACTGGCCGGGCATTCAGGGGCGCGGCGAATTCGTGCGGCTCGCGTTGGAGGAAGCCGGCGCCGAGTACCTGGACGTGGCAAAGGATTCCGGCGGCGAGGAACAGGCGGTCCGCAAGCTACAGGCGTTGCTCAATGACCCAAGAATCCCCAGGCCTGCATTCGCGGTACCGGCGCTGAAAGCCGGTGAACTCGTCATTGCCCAGACCGCCAACATCCTCATGTTCCTCGGCGCACATCATGGCCTGGCGCCAACGGATGAAGCCGGCCGTCTGTGGACACATCAATTGCAGCTGACGGTCGCCGACTGGGTGGTGGAAATCCACGATACCCATCATCCGTTGGGGCCGACGGAGTATTACCAGGACCAGAAGCAGGAGGCGCGCAAACGGACTGCATCGTTCCTGAAACGCAGATTGCCCAAGTTCATGGATTACTTCGAAAAAGTGCTGAAGCAGAATCCGTCCGGCGATCAGTTTCTGGTTGGTTCCACACTCACTTACCCGGATTTGTCATTATTCCAGATTATCGAGGGACTGCGCTATGCTTTTCCCCGTAACCAATCTCGCATCGAACCAAACTATCCAAAAGTAGTTGCATTACACGAGCGCGTGTTAAAGCGGCCGCACATCGCCGCTTATCTCGCCTCCGGGCGGCGCATTCCCTTTAATGAGGAGGGGCTTTTCCGTCACTATCCGGAGCTGGATGGGTGATCCGGTATCAGGAGAATCGCGATGATGGCAATGGACGTGATCCTTAAATGTTTTGAACAACCGGATGAGATCCGTGTCCTCAAGCTGGGCAAATTTGAAATCGTGCGCCTCGGCGGACTGACTATCGGACGGTCGACCTATCAACCCGGCTGGTGCTGGTCCAAGCATGTGGGGCTCGATATCGGCCAGGAGCGCTGCTCGGTCGAACACGTGGGGCTGGTACTGTCCGGCACCGCCACCGCGGCCTTCGATGATGGACGGGTGATCGAGCTGCGCGCCGGCGAATTGTTCTACATCCCTCCGATACCGCACGACAGTTGGGTGATTGGCGACCAGCCCTACGTGTCCCTGCATTTCCTGGGTGCGGAAAAATACGCGGCGAAATGACACCCCCCCGGGCGACCGTGTGCCGGCGCGCGGTTGGTTGAAATGCACAGCACGGAACCCCCCCTGACGGGATCCGGACTGTTTTCTTTGGCTGCTCACCTTCAGCGCGTGTGCGGCGCCATGATGGCAGCAAGCATATTGGTGGTGCCCGACATGCGCACCAGATGCGGATAGCGCGGCCC